>JAUXKG010000392.1 GCA_030624355.1 Acidobacteriota bacterium | reverse complement strand
TTCTACATTCCTCGTCTACTTTCAACTTCGGAGTGGTTTACGGGGGTGGCGGTCACCAACAATTCTTCCGGGGACGCCAGTATTATCGCGACCGCCTTCGATCCGATAGGGAGACCCTATCAGGATAACAGTGCAACGGAGGAGGTCGTCGAGTATACGAATCCCAACACCATCGATCTGGGGCCGGGGCAGCATACTTCCTTCACGGCCGAAGACTTGCTGCAGCCCGCTCCGCAGACAGACGAAGAAGGGGAGGAATTGGCCACTTTGTTGGAGATTGACGGCTGGCTCGACTTTGATACCGATCAGTCGCAGACAGGAGCCCTCTTTCTGATCGGTGACCGGGTTTCGAAGAGGATGGATGGTGGACTGTCCCGATTGGAAACCTCTAATCTCTCCATCCTGCCTGAGGTCCCGTTTGACCCCACCTGGAAGACCGAATTGATCGTCTTGAATCCCAATGATAATTTTACCGATGCTGGCTTTGCTCTTTTCGATCATGCCGGCGAAACGATTGACTCTAGGAGTATTCGAGTGCCCTCCAACACGTCTATTTCCCTTTTTCTCATAGACACGAACTTGGATATAGGATTGTTTTCGGAAGAGACTTTTGAAGATTTTCCAGGTGGGTATATGACGGTCTTTAGTGAGCACGGAATCGTCGCTGCTGAACGCTATTATGATGAGGAAAAGATGGCCTTCCTTGACAGCATTCCCGTGCCTGCTTCTCAGGATGATCTTCGTGACAAATTGTATGTGCCCCACGTGGTCCTGTTTCAGGGAGCCAAGACCTTCCTCAATCTGATTTACGGAGGAGAGGAAGCCACCACTGTTACTCTGACACTGATAGGGGACCAGGGAGTACCGCTGGCTCCATCCGTTGTTCGGGAAATGGAGCCTGGAAGCTCGTTTCGGGCGGATGTCGCTGAACTGTTCGATTTGGTTGAGCAGGAGAGTGCCTTGACGGGTTGGATTCTGATTGAAAGCATTAATCCGGGCATTGTAGGGAATGTGGAGATCCAGCTTTCAGACCGCGCCATGACGGCGTTTCTAGCTCAGGATACTCCCTTGGGAAATTTTGTTTTCTCCCATCTCGTTCAGGGGGCGGGACTGTCAACCGGCATGGTCCTGGTCAATCCAGGCACTGACCCAGCCACTGTCCAGATCGAAGTTCGAGCCAGCGATGGATCTCTGGTGGATAGTCTTTCTCCACCTCTTCTTCTCGGGCCAGGTGAGAGAAAGGTCGACTTTCTGAAGGGATTGTTCCCCGATTTGCCCGATATGGGCAGTGGCTACATCCAGGTTATCTCTGACCAGGATCTTATTTCCATGGAACTCCTTTTCCGAGATGACCTTGAGTATTTGGCAGCCGTGCCACCGCGTCCCGTCGATTCCCAGTGATCCCGTCTCGCGCAAATTCACCAGCGCGTAGCCGATTCAGTCTGGAGGATGGGCCTGTCGGAGGTTGGCAGATGTGTCATAATGGCATCACGATGAAAATCGGTTTCGTCTTGCTTCTCCTGACCTTCTTGAGCCTCAATCACGTTTCTGGTCAGCTGCCCGATCTGACCGGCTCCTATTACCACTTCTCTCAGGCCAAGATGCATGAGTTCAGCGCGGAGTATTCCGAAGCAATAGCTGAGTTTGAGAAGGCCATTTCTTTCGATTCACAGAGCGCCCGGTTGAGGGTGGAGTTTGCTCGGGCCCTTCTCAGAACTGGCGATGTGAACCGGGCCGTTCAACAGTGCCAGACAGCAACTGAGCTGGATCCCACTGACAGCGCACCCCGTTTCCTTTTGGGCCAAATCTACTCCAATCTTAGCGACGAGGCTGAAGAAAACGTGGAGAAGGCGATTTCGGAGTTCGAGCGGACCGTCGAATTGGATCCGGAGCATTTCGAGGCCCTCTACTACCTCGGTGACTTTCAGCTGAAAAGAAAAAATTATCAGGCGGCGGTCACTAGCCTGTCGCAGTTTCTGCAGCTGCGACCCTGGGTGGTGCGAGCCTACCTGTTGAAGTCCAGAGCCCATCGTGGACTGAGTGACTTGGATGCGGCCATTGAGACTTTGGAACGGTCTCGTGAATACGATGAGGCCAGTCTCGAGGTGGTCAGAGAATTGGGTCAGCTTTACGAAAATGCAAAGGAATATGAAAAAGCCAATGCACTCTACGGAGAGTTTCTGGCAGTGGCTGAGGATTCTGAGATTGAGTTTCGACAGGCGCTGGTCCTGTCTCAGCAGGAACGTCTTGTCGAAGCGGTGTCCGTTCTTCGACGCTTGTCGGACAATGCTCCGGATAACTTGCGATTGAAGGTTTTTCTAGGTGAGGTACTGAAGAGACGAAAATCATATGCTGAGGCAGCCGAGATCTTCCGGGATGTGCTGAAAGTAGAACCGAACAATTTCACAGCTAACTTCAGATTGGGCGAAAGTCTGGCTCAGATGGGTGAGCGCCAGCAAGCGATTGAGAGATTTCTTCGTCTGCTTGAAATCAACGGATCCGATCAGGATCGGATCCTCATTCAAACCAGCCTGGCTTTCGTGTATCAAGACGCACGTGAGTTTGACAAGTCCGCTGAGCTGTTTCAGACCATCATTCGAGAGAATCCTGAGGATGACTTGGCCAGACTTCGCCTAACTTATGTTTTTAAGGAAAGTGGACAGCTTGAGAAAGCGCTGGCCTTAAGTGAGGAACTCTTGAGTAAGTGCTGGGACAGCAGCTACGAGGAGAATTCCCACAAGAAGCATTATCTGATCGCTCGTGCTCAGGTGCTCTCGGCCGCGGACCAACTGGAGAAGGCAAGTGAGTTACTCAAAGATCAGAGGTCGCACTATCCCGACCCCGAAGAACTGTATTTGGTGGGTAGTCAACTTCATTTGGAGCACAAGAGTTACCGCCGGGCGCAGCAGATGATCGAGACGGCAAGTTCCCAGTATCCCGACAGCGAGAAACTCCGGTTCCAGCTGGCTGCTATTCACGAGCGACAGGATGAGTTCGAGCAGGCCGAAATTCTCTTCAGAATGATGCTGGAGAAAAACCCCGAGCATGCTGGTGTGCTCAACTACTTAGGCTATATGCTGGCCGACAGAGGAGTTCAGCTGGCGGAGGCTTTGGGATACATCGAAAGAGCCCTCGAAATCGATCCTCACAACGGGGCCTATTTGGACAGTTTGGGGTGGGTTTACTTCAGACTCAACGAACTGGAGAAGGCAGAGCTGAATCTTACTCAGGCGGCTCGATCCAATGATGCCGATCCCACCATACTTGATCATCTGGGTGATCTCTACTCCCGACTGGGACAATACCGAGAGGCCCACGAGTATTACGAACGATCCATTCTCTTTTCCACTGAGGAAGAGGAGCAAAAGAAGGTCAAGAAAAAACTGAGTGACGTGAACGAGCTACTTTCCAAAGAACCTCACTAGC
>JAUXKG010000006.1 GCA_030624355.1 Acidobacteriota bacterium | reverse complement strand
GCCCAAACAGCGGCGGCTGTCATCAGGTTGATGCAGCCGGCGATGGTGAGGGTGCCTGGCAGTCCCACCCTGGCAACCAGGAAAAAGCTGCTGACCAGTACCCCCAGGGCCGCCCCCAGACTGTTGGTGAAGTAGAGGATGGAAATGGTCGAGCCGCTGTTGTGGGGAAAGCGGCGAATGAGGCCAGCCGCCATCAAGGGGAAGGTCATTCCCAGCAGCAATGTTTGTGGCAGGATCAGAAGAGCCGACAGCCCCCAGCGCACCGGGTCCAGCAGCAATGAAGGCCCCAATACGGGGATTAGCCAGCCGTAGGCCCAGTCCAGAAATAGGACGAACAGAGGGTGGAACAGGACAGCCAGAACGCCGATGGCGGCTTCGGCCAAAGCGTAACCTCGCAGCAGATTGGACCAGCTTCCGGAAAAGCGGCTGCAGATCCAGGCTCCCAGAGCCATGCCCCCCATAAAGATAGCCAGCACCAGAGTCTGGGCGTAGGCGGCATGGCCCAGGAAGAGCTTCAGGTATTGGGCCCAGAGGCTCTCGTAGATCAGACCGGAAAAGCCGGAGGCGGCAAACAGCAGGAAGAGCAGTGGGCGAAACAGGGTGGGAGCCGGCATCCGCTTAGCTATTCCTATCCGGCCCGAAAGTCGGCTCCAGGAAATCCCGCAAATGCGGATAACATCGTCTTTCCATGTAGCCAACCTTCTACATCATTTGTCCCGCTTGGGGTAGGGAGAAATCGGAGATGGAGAAAATGCAGGGAGAAGAGAAATGAGACAGACGCATCATCCCGACGCCTGTCCCATTTGTTGCAGACAGATCGGAGCTATTCTCTGGAACCCAGGTCTCCGTCTACCATCAGCAGAGCCGTAAGGTCATCTCCGACCATCTTCAAACGGGCTACGATATCACCAGCTGTTTTTTCCTCTTCCACCTGCTCTTTGACGAACCACTGCAGCTCAACTTCTGTTGCCTGATCATGCTCCTTGACTGCCTGTTCGCGAAGTTCGTGAATCATCCTGGTTACAGACTGTTCATGCTCCAGGGCTTGTTGAAAGACCCCCAGCGCCGAATCGAAGTCGGCCGGGGGCTTCTCTATGGATTGTAGAACCACCTGTCCTCCGCGGGCCTGGATGTGCTCGAATAATTTCATGGCGTGAGAGCGCTCTTCCTCGCTCTGATGGCGCATCCAGTGAGCCAGACCTGTCAGGCCGATGGAGTCACAATAAGCCGACATGGACAAGTACAGATACGAAGCGTAAAACTCGGCCTTGATTTGTGTATTGAGAGCGTCGTTGATCTTTTGTGAAAGCATCAATATTTCTCCTGATTTTCCAAGACATATTGCATGAATACATTATAGGATGCTTTAGCCCCATAATCAAGTATAAACTACTGATTTTAAATAGCTTATATGAAATTGAATTTCAATTTCAAGAACGCTAGGAGACACGGATTGACTCGGATTCAGAAAGGTCCTTCTTGTCAGCTGGTCAGGAGGTCAGTAATCACGGATTGCACGGATTCACGAACACAGATTCATACGGATTCAGAGGGTTGGCAACAATTCTCCTGTCAGTGTCCGTTCGTGCCCAGACCGGCCAAGATCTTGGCCGGGGTGGCAGGCAAGTCGTAGATGCGAACCCCCACCGCATCGTAAATCGCATTGGTGATAGCCGGTGTGACCGGTACGGTCGCCACTTCTGAAATGCCTTTGGCACCAAAAGGTCCGGCCGGTTCGGGCTTCTCCACGATGGCGATCAGGATCTCAGGCGTCTCCAGAATCGAGGGGACCTTGAGACCGCGGTAGGTCCGCATCTGGGGTATCCCGTCTTTTACTGGAAAGTCTTCACTCAGGGCATATCCCAGTCCCTGGGAGCAACTCCCCTCCAGTTGGCCCTCGATGACCTTGGGGTTAATGGCCACCCCGACATCGTGGGCGGCCACTATGCCGAGAACTTTGACGTGGCCGTCTTGAGGGTTCACCTCCACGATAGATGCCTGGGTAGCATAGGCAAAGGTTGGGTAGTTGCGGTACTCCTCCGGTGGAACGCTGTTGCGACCTTCCACGTCGGCCAGAGCGAAGGTCTTGGGAGCCACATGTCTGTAGTTGGACATCACCGTTTCTTCTCTTTGGCTCAGTTGCTGTTCCAATTGCACCAACGACAACTTGCGGTCGGAGGTGATGTGGCACAGCGCGTCGTCCATGTAAGTCAACTCGTCTGCCGGTACTCCCATCACAGAAGCCGCCTTGGCCAGCAGTTCATCCTTAAACAGCTCGGTAGCCTTCATCACCGCATAGCCGCAAATCAGAGTCTGTCTTTGGGCGCAGGCGCCCCAACTCTTTGAAGTCAGGAGCGTATCGCCGGTGATCAGTTCCAACGTATTGGGGCCAATGGGGAGGATGGTGCGGGCGATTTGGGCCATGGCGGTTCGAATGCCCTGTCCGAAATCCATCACTCCGATTCTCAGCTCCACCTTTCCGCCGGGTAGCAGGGTTACGGTGGCCCCAGCTTCGTCCACTTTGCCCTTTCCAGCACCTACGTTCTTGAAACCACTGGCTATACCAACGCCCAGCTTGTTGCCGGGTCGGACTTTTTTCTGAAAGCGAGGCAGCTCTTTTTCCAGAATCGCTCGAGCGGCTTCCAGGGTCTCCTCCAGGGCCACGCTGTCCCGAAGAATCTGCCCCGACGCTGTTTTGCTGCCTTCCTTCAGAGCATTCCGGTAACGCAGGTCGAAGGGATTCAGGTCCAACTTGCGAGCCGCCTCATCCAACAAAGATTCCAGAGCAAAGGCCACCTGGTTTATCCCCATGCCTCGAAAAGCGCTGCACCTGACATTGTTGGTGTGGATAGCCCAACCCTCCAGGCGGAGGTGGGGAACCTCATAGGGGCCGCAGGCGAAGAGGCAGGCCTGGTCAATGACTCGTGGACTGAGATCGGTGTAGGGTCCGGCATCCGAAATCATCTTGGCGTCGACAGCCAGTATCTTGCCGTCTTTGTCCAGACCCACGCGATAGTCCAACTCGTAGGGGTGCCGCTTCACGCTGCAGATCAGAGACTCCTCTCGGGTGAGCGTCATCTTTACAGGTCTCCGGGTACAGTATGCTCCCAGCATTAAGAGGGGCTCCACGGTGGCGTCGAACTTACTTCCGAAGGCCCCGCCCGACGGAGTCACGATGATGCGGACCTGGTCATCCGGCAGTCCCATGGCCTTGGCCATCTGGGTTCTCATCTCATAGGGAGATTGGGTGGGAACCTTCAAGGTCAGCACCTTATCATCCCAGTAAGCGACACCCGCTTCCGGCTCCAGGTAAGCATGCTCAACGGCGGGTGTTTCAAAATGACCTGTGACCACCAGATCGGCGTCGGCTATTCCCTGTTCCACATCGCCTACCGTGTGAATCAAGTGCTTGCAGAGGCTTTTGTCAATATCGTGATCGGCTTTGTTTCCAGAGGATATCTGGGCTCCTTCTTCTTCTGAAAGATGGGAGAGCCCCTTTACGACCTCTGCTGGAGAAAACACTCCCGGCAGTGGCTCATACTCGACCTTGATCAAATTGCGTGCCTTCTCGGCAAGGTCTTCGCTCTCGGCCGCCACCAGTGCCACTGCATCCCCAAGAAAGCGAACCCGGTCGTCACACAGTACCGGTTGATCCTGTGTGAGAGGTCCAAATCCGTTGTGGCCCGGGACATCGGCGGCTGTCATGACTTGAACCACACCGGGTACCTGTTCCGCCTCCGTTGTATCGATGCTCTTGATCAGTGCATGAGGGTGCTCACTCCAGAGCGCTTTCAGATACAGCATGTCCTCCAGAACCAGGTCGCCGGCGTAATCCAAGGTTCCCTGAACCTTGCCTATGCCGTCGAAATCGTCCACAGGACAACCCAGTCCGCCACTGGACATAGATGTCATTTCCTCCGGGTTCTGGATCCAGCGGGCACTCAGTTTGGTGGCGTCGATGATCTTGTTGTAGCCGGTGCAGCGGCAGATGACGTCCTTGAGTCCCTCTTGAATCTCCTCCTCTGTCGGATCAGGATTGGTATCCAGCAAAGCCTTGGTGGCCATGATCATCCCCGGAGTACAAAACCCGCACTGGGTTCCGCCGGAAGCCATATAGGCCGCCTGGATGGGGTGCAGGGTTCCCGGTTCGGCGAGTCCCTCGATGGTGACTACATCGGCGTTTTCCAGAGTCTGCACCCGCAGCAGACAGGACATCTTGGCTTGACCATTGACCAGCACCATACAGCTGCCGCAATGATCGGTGCCGCATCCGTTCTTGGTACCCGTCAGGCGTAGATCCTCTCGTAAGAACTTCATCAGGCTCAGCTTGTTAGCTGAGGTGGGGGTCATCTTCTTTTCCCCCAGAAAATCCAGCAGGTTGGTCTTGGTGGGTACGCTTGCGGTGACCGGCTTCCCATTGACGGTCAGATTGATGGTGATCGTTTCTTCCATGGAGGCGCCTCCAAAATGCTAAGCAGCAAATAATGGCATACTGTTGCGGAACCGAGGTGTGCCCTCGAAGGGTTTGAGTTCTCTCAGATTGTGGACCAGTTCGCTGCCTGACAGAGTAACCCTGCTTACAAGCAGGAAACAGCCGTTCAAGTCCCTGCTCAGTCCCGCATTAAGATAAACCAGATTGTACTTTAAGCCCTCCGATCGGTCAAGACCGCTACTGGTGGCGCAGAGCCAGAACCGGATCCAGAGCCGAGGCGCGCCGCGCCGGAAAATAGGTGGCAGCCCCCGTAATCAGCAGTAGAAAGAGGCTCACACCCAGGATGGTCAGGGGCTCGACAGGTGCAATACCGGCCAGAGCACTGGAGATGATTCGGGTGACTGCCAGCACACCCGGAATTCCCACTCCAAAGCCGATGGCCACCAGAATCATTCCCTGGCGCAGAATCATCCTCACGATCTGTGATGGTCGAGCTCCCAGGGCCATGCGAATGCCTATTTCGTGGGTTCGTTGAGCCACAGAGTAGGAGAGAAGGCCGTAAATACCCATGGCTGCAAGCAGCAGCGCCAGTGCCCCGAACCCAGTCAGTATCGCGGTGAAGATACTGGCTCCTACGAAAAACTTGGCAGTGAATTCTTCCAGGGTCAGGACTTGACCTACCGAGAGATCAGGGTCCAGGTCCCGCAAAACAGCGCGCGCGGGTGCGGCTAAGCTGTGAGGATCTACGCGGGTGCGAAGCACCAGGCTGACGGTACGGACCGGCAGCTGAGAGTGAGGGAAGTAGACGACCGAGGGAGGTCCCTCATCGGTGACCACGAGTCCTTGTGATACATCGGCCGTGACCCCAATGACCTCTCTCGATTTTCCATGGATGGTAATGCGCCGCCCAACGGGGTTTTCCTGGGGCCAGAATCGTCGGGCCATGGCATTGTTGATCAAGACAACCGGAAGCGTGTGCGACCGGTCGGTCCCGGAGATGGGCCTTCCAATCAAAAGGGGGATCTCGAGCGTTTTCAGGTAGCCGGGCGGCACCGACAGCCACACGCAACTGGGCAACCGGAGCTCGGGCGGGCGGCCCTCGATGGAGAGGGTGGTGGAGGGGTTAAACGGGTTTCGAGGCAGACTGTTCACGGTGGTAACCGCCGAGACTCCGGGCAAACCTTCCAACCGTTCCAGGAGGTTCTCAAAGAAGGAAGTTACCTCCTCATCATCGACGTACCGTCCCCTGGGTAGAGAAAGCTGCATGGTCAGCAGATTGTCCATCCTGAACCCCGGATCACTGTGCTGAAGCTCGAAAAAACTGCGGATCAGGACTCCCGCTCCACCCAGCAGTATCAACGCCAGACTGATTTCAACGACGATCAGAGTCCGACTGAGCAGGCGACGGCTGGACCCCACAGGAGCACCGTGCCCGGCTTCCTTCAGCGTCTGCACTAGATTTATCCGGGTGCCTTGAAGGGAGGGGAGAAAGCCGAAGAGGAGTCCGCTGAGTGCGGTCATCGCCAGGGTGAAGGCCATGACGCGCTGATCCAGTGCCGGCGCCTGATAGCCAGGGACCAGAGGCGCCAGCATCGTGTTCAAGGCCGCGATTCCCCAGGCTGCCAGGAAGATTCCCAGAACACCTCCCAGCAGAGCCAATACCAGACTTTCAATCAGCAGCTGACGGACCAGTTGCCATCGCCCGGCTCCCAGGGCGGCCCGCAAAGCAAACTCCTGTTGGCGATCACAACCTCGAACCAGAAGCAGGTTGGCAATGTTGGCGCATGAGATCAGCAGCACGAAGATCAAGGCTCCCTGAAGGAGCCCAAAGAGTTGGCGGTTTCTGGGGTCAACCAGCCGGTCGCGCATGGTCTCGACCCGACCTTGATAGTCCCGATTGGTCTGCGGGTACTGTTCTTCGAGTTGCCGACCCAGCTCCGAGATCTCGAGGCGAGCCTGTTCCAAAGAGGCTCCCTCGCGCAGTCGGGCGAAGGCCAGCAGATCGCGTCGCTCTCTGGGCAGGTTTCCTCTCTCCAGTATCAGGGGGATCCACAGTTGAATGGTGGGACTGATGAGCTCGAATCCGGGAGCCATGACGCCGACTACCGTGAAAGGTTCCCCATCCAAGATCATGGTCCGGCCGACCACCAGTTGATCCGACCCGAAGCGGTCCTCCCACAGTTGGTGACTCAGGACCGCCACCCGGTGAAGACCGGGCCGGCCTTCGTCAGGAAGAAAGGTCCGGCCCTTGGCGGCATCGACGCCCAGCAGGTGAAACAGGTTGGCGGAGGCTGCCGCAGCCGTCAGTTGTTCGGCTCTCTCGGTGCCCTCCAGGTTGACTGGGGTGGTCCGAAAAGCGGCCATCTCCTCCAAGGTACGGGTTCGCTCCCGATAGTCCAAAAAATTGGCCGGCGAGATGGTGGGAAAGTCAGCCAGATCCCCCTGTTTCCTCTCCCAGACCATCAAGAGTTCCTCAGCTTCCCGGTAGGGATAAGGGCGGAAGAGCAAGCCGTCGATGAGGCTGAAAACGGTGCTGTTTCCGGCAATGGCCAGAGCCAGTGAGCCCGTCGCCAGCAGTGTCACAGTCCAATATTTTCGCAGGGCCCGAAAAGCCAGGCGAAGATCGTATCCCAGTGTGCTCAAGGAAATGAGATCCCTCCTGTTCGTCTCGTTACGATATTCTACTACCCAGACCGCTTCGCTGAAGGTCGAGCGAGCGGCCGTTGAACTCTATCAGGAGGTCCACGACGTGGACCTGAAAGCGGCCAAGGAAGCTGTGGACGAGCTGGGCCGCCAACTCAAGGTGAGTGGCACTCTTCGCTGAAGAAGAAAAAAGAGAGGACAGTCGACTCTGTTCCCTTTTTTCTAGCAACCGCCGGGCTAGGAGAGGTATGCGGGTTCCTCTGTTTCAAATTGATGCCTTTACGGGCGAGCTGTTCTCCGGAAATCCCGCGGCTGTGTGCCCGCTGGAAGAGTGGCTTGAAGATGAGAAACTTCAGGCCATGGCGGCTGAAAACAACCTGTCGGAAACGGCTTTTTTCGTAGGCGAGGAGGGCCGGTATGAACTGCGATGGTTCACACCCACAACAGAGGTGGATCTGTGCGGCCATGCCACCTTGGCATCGGCTTTCGTGATCTGGAATCATCTGGGCGACAGTAGCGTCCAGTTGAGTTTTCAAACCCGAGGGGGGCTGCTCCTGGCTGAGCGGCAGGACGATCTGGTGTCGATGTCTTTTCCCTCTCAGGTCCCGCAGCCGTGTCAGAGCCCCTCCCAATTGGCGAAGGCGCTGGGCAGGGTACCTGGGGAGGTGTGGTTTGCCGGGGAGAGTGCGAGGTCGGGAAACTACCTGGCTGTTTACGGGACGGAAGAAGAAGTGCGTTCCCTGAAGCCTGACCTGCAACTGCTCGGGCAGTTTGAAGGAGTAGGTTTTATTACCACCGCCCCGGGCGAAAGCGCCGATTTCGTCTCCCGCTATTTTGCTCCCGCTTTCGGTGTGCCCGAAGATCCGGTCACAGGATCCACCCACTGTACACTGATCCCCTACTGGGCGAACCGGATAGGAAAGACTCGCCTTTACGCCCTTCAGGTGTCGGTACGTGGCGGGGAGCTGTTCTGCCAGCACCGGAAAGACAAAGTTGTCATTGCTGGCCGTGCGGTCTGCTATTTTGCGGGCACTGCCTATCTGTAGAGAAAGATAAAGAGGGACCCAGAGGACTGTCTCCTCTTTTCTTCTCTTTTCAGCTTTTTTCTGATCCTGACTCCAATAAGACGCGATCGTAGTCTCCCAGGATGTAACTTCTCTGCTCCTCTTTCTCACGCTTTGACAGCCGTCTTCCTGTGATCAGCACCAGCAGCGCCCCCAGACCGGACCAGCCCAGAAGGATCGCCCATTCATAGGGCCACAGCAGAGCTGAAGGACTCCAGGGGAGGTAAAGCAGCGCGAAAGAGATGGTGGCCAACAGGGCCAGAACTCCGACCAGACCCGGGGCAGCCACCCGGAAGGGGCGTGGCAGATGAGGGTACTTCCGGTGGATGGCCAGAAAGGAAGCAGCCACGAAGATGTAGCCGACCACGGCAGCCGCGCTCCCTGCATCGACCAACCACAACAGCGCGGGGCGACCCAGCAGAGGTGCCATCATGGCCGGTGCCGTCATTAACAAAATAGCCGCTACCGGAGAGTCGTAGCGGGGATGCAGCCGGGAGAAGACGGCCGGAAGCATTCTGGCACGCGACATGGCGAAGATGAGGCGGGTGGCTCCGATAAAGAATGCGTTCCAGCTGGTGACGATTCCCAGTAGCCCGGCCAGAACCAGCAGCTGGCCTGCAAGGGGGCTGCCGTACACGGCAGTCATGGCATCAGCTGTGGGTAGATCAGACGAAGCGCGGGCTTCAGCACCCAGACTCAAACCTACCGTCCACTGAACCAGTCCATACCAGCCCAGAGCCAGCAGCAGCGAAAACAGTATAAGTTTTCCGATGACGGGTGCGGGCAGCTTGATTTCCTCTGCCAGTTGCGGAATGACGTCGAATCCCAGAAAGAGAAAGGGAGTCATGATGACCACGCTGAAAAATCCGCTCCAGTTCGTAAAATAGGGAGTCAGGTTGATCCATTCACCGTTCAAGTTTCCGGCGCCGAAAAAGGACAATCCAACCAGAAGCATCAGCAGGCTTGCCAGCCACTGGAGAAAGGAAGCCAGCCGAAGCCCAAAGTAGTTCACGACCCCGATCGCCAGGGCCCCTCCGGATCCCAGCAAGACCCAGCTCCAGTAAATCTCCCACCCCTGAAGGGTGTAGAGATAGCCCGTTTTCAAACCTGGAAACAGAAAGCCGGCCACCAGGGGCAAGGCCACTGCTTCAAAGGCGCAAACCGAAAAATAGGCCAGCACCAGGGCCCAACCGCACAGGAAAGAGGCCCGCGGTCCTATCCCCACGAAGGTGAAGGTCAGCTCTCCACCAGCCCGTGACAGTGCGGGTGTGAGCTCGGCGTAGGTCAATCCGACCAAAAAGACCATGACGGCCCCCAGCAGGAACGACAGCAGCGAGCCGATCGTTCCCGCCCGGACGATCATCTCACCGGAAAGCACCACCCAGCTCCAGCCGATCATGGCTCCGAAGGCCAGTCCCAGTACTTCACGACGACCCAGGACTTTTCGAAGCTGTGAGGGGGAGGTGCTCATGTGATCAGCCTAATCTTAACCAGGGCGATCAAACAAATCCGATTTCGAATTCCGAATTTTTGGACCGCACTGTGGCGTTCCCAAGCAGTTATCGATGGTAAGCTTACCTGGCATCCAGACGCTCGGATTGTTAGAAGGTCAATGTGCAGCTCTTCACCACCCTCCGAGAAGCAACGCAGGTGCTCCGCCGGCCTGGCTCTCTTGATGTGCGGGCTGACCTCAGGGTGCCTTTTCTTTCACGGTCAACGCTACCACGATTTTGTCACCAGGGTTCCCCTGCCGCAGGAAGACGTTCTGATTCTGGGCTTTATGGGCGGGCGAGAGAGCTGGAACAATGCCAACCGGGGTGTTCGAAAGCTGGCCTTGAAACTCAGATCTATGGAGATTCCAGGCGTACATGTTGAAACCGTCGAGAACAAGAAGAGGGACCTGGCGATCCAGTTGATCCGCAATGCCTTTGACCGGGACCAGAATGGCTTGCTGGAGTGGCGTGAGCGCCAAGCGATTCGTCTGATTCTGTATGGCCAGAGCTTCGGGGGAGCGGCGGTGATCAAGCTGGCCGGACAGCTTGACAAGATGAGCATACCGGTGATGCTGACGGTGCAGATTGACAGTGTCGGAATTGGTGACGAGGTTGTCCCCTCCAATGTTCGACGCGCTGCAAACCTGTTTCAAAGCAACGGTCTGTTTGTCAGAGGTGAGTCCAGAATTCGTCCTGCTGATCCGGGAAAAACAGAAATTCTTGGTAACCTCGAATTTGACTATTCAGACAAAGAAATCGATCTGTCGAGTGTGTCCTGGCTGAAGAGGATCTTTCGTACAGCCCACACCAAGATGGACTTTGACCCTGAGGTTTGGGGGAAGGTGGAAGAGCTCATTCTCAACGAGTTGCACCTATAAGTAAGGGGCTCGCTGGAAAACCTTTGGGTTATTTGGCTTTCTCAAGGTCCGGCTTTTCCTCCGAGGTCGTCAAGGCCTCTCCTCCGCTGATCGACATGATGCCTTTCCACCGCTTGACGACGTTCACGGGAATTTCAAACTGGTCCAATACCCGGCCGACCACATGGTTGACAATGTCATCGATGTCTTTCGGGTGATTGTAGAAAGCGGGAACGGGAGGCAGAATGGTCACGCCCATGCGTGCCAGCCTGAGCATGTTTTCCAGGTGAATCTCATGCAGGGGGGCTTCCCTGGTCACCAGTACTAGTTTTCTGCGCTCCTTTAAAACGACATCGGCCGCTCGATGGATGAGATTGTCTCCCTGGGAGTGCGAGATAGCCGACAGGGTCCTCATGCTGCAGGGAATCACCACCATTCCGTCCGTGAGAAAGGACCCACTGGAGATTGCAGCGCCCTGATCCGGGAGCGAATAGACCTCGGTTGCCAAGTCGTGAATCTCCTTTACGGTATAGGGAGTTTCATGGGTCAGGGTGCGACCTGCCCACTTGCTCATCACCAGGTGTGTCTCCACCTCTGACTCCTGCAAAAGCTGGAGTAGGCGCACTCCAAAGATCGACCCGGTGGCGCCACTGAGAGCGACGATCAGTTTTCTGCGGCTCATGATGTTCACTAGTAATATCACCGGATTAAATGGATTTCTACCTTTATTCACCGATCGTCTAGTGTCCTTTGACTCGAATTCAGTCTGAAGATCAGCGCGGCATAAGGGAGTCAAAGTTGTAACTTCACCGGTCCGAGAATAGAACTCTTCCTTGAAAGAGCACCCCTCTGTGCTAATGGTGTGGGCATCGAAACTTCGTCCACCAAAGGCAGGTCCACATGAAGAAAAAAGATTCGACAGTGAGCCGACGCAGTTTTGTCCGGGACAGTCTGGTAATGACAGGTACCGTTATTGCAGCAGCGGGGCCGTTGATCTGGACCGGTTGTTCACAGAGCGGGGAGCGGGGTTCGGAGACTTCAGGGTCGGTGACTCCCGGCCTGTATGCACCTTTCAAAGTCGGCTTTCAAAGCCAGTCCCTACGACACCTCGATTCTCTCGAGGATATCATTCGCGAAGCAGGGAAATTGAATCTAGGCTATGTGGAACTCTGGCGCGGGCATCTTTCCCCTTCCGTCTCCCGGGGACAGATCCAGAGGACGAAGCGACGGCTGGCGGAGGCCGGCCTGGCGGTGAACGCTTTCGGAGTGGAAGACTTGACTTCTGATGAGACTGAAACCCAGGTGCTATTCGAATTCGGTCGGGCTCTAGGGGTGACCACCTTGAACATATATCCGACCAGGGATGCGGTGGCCGGTCTGCAGAACTGGGTCTCCCTGTACAATGTCCGGGTGGCCATTCACAACCGGGGTCCCGAAGACGACAGATGGGCGATGCCCGAGTGGATCTTTAAGGCTGTAGAGAACTTGGATCCTCGGGTTGGAGCCTGTGCCGATCTGGGACATTTCATTCGTTCCGGCGTGGACCCGGTCAAGGCCCTTGAAACGCTGGGCACTAGAGTTCTGGGTGTTCATTTCAGGGACTTCGACAAACAGGGCAATGAAGTGGTTGTGGGTCGGGGACAGTTGGATGTCCAGGCAGCTCTGGTTGCCTTGAAGAAAACAGGTTTCGATGGCCCCTTTTCACTGGAGTTTGGCGGTCAACCGAGAGATCCTGTGCCCGGGATGCTGGAGTCACTCTCCGCTATTCGGGATGCCCTTCAAAGGATCTGAGCCCGACCGATTTTCGACTGACGATTTTCGAGTGGCGATTTTTGAATGCTCGAATACCTCACATTCGTCAATCGAAATTCGTCAATCGGAAATAGTTATCCGGGCTAGCCTATCCTGTAAAGGCCAGTTCCACGATATCGCTCAACACCCCTGCTGCCGTGGCATGCACCCCGGCACCCCGGCCTTGAATAACCAGAGGCGTTGTCGGATACCAGCGACTGGAGATCTCGATGATGTTGTCGGTCCCCTCCAAACGTCCCAAGGGAGTATCAATATGGACGGCGGCTAGCCCGACTCGAATCCCTCCCTTTTCGATATTGGCGAAATAGCGAAGTACTTTGTCCTGTGCCGCGGCCTCTTGGATTTGTTCCTCAAAGTCGTGATCCAGTTCAGGGAGTCTTTGCAGGAACGACTTGAGCGACAGGGAGGCGAAGCTGGAGGGATAGAGGCCAACCAGGTCGACCTCGGAGAGTTCCATTTTCCACCCTAACCCACGGGCCAGAATGAGAGCCTTGCGGGCCATGTCCAGGCCTGCTAGATCCTCGCGTGGATCGGGTTCGGTATAGCCCGAGCTGTGTGCTTCTCCGACCATCTGGCTAAAAGGCCGTCCCTTCTGAAGGCCGGTCGTGATGAAGCCTACGGTGCTGCTGAAATTGCCCGCTATGTGGTGAATCTCGTCCCCGCTGCAGACCAACCGGTTGAGGGTGGCGATAATGGGCAAGCCCGACCCCACGGTGGCCTCCCACCTGCTGACCGTCAAGTTACGTACTCCATGAATGGGAGAAGGAGCCGGGAGTGTGGTGCGTACTAGGTGGTCGTACACCTCTTGCTCTGCAGTCAGAGGCTTCTTGTTGGCCAGCACGATCTTACATCCTCGGTCTACCGCCGACAGCAGAAGCGGAATGATCGCGGAACTGGCGGTGCAGTCCACCACAATGGTGCCCTGCTTCACCATCTCTCCCACAGGGTCCTTCAAGTCCTCTGCAACGACTCCCAAAGGGTGAGTGGCGAGTGAAGACCCTTCTTCTTTCAATTTCAAGGCTTGATGGATCTGCTCGTCCCCAAGCACTCTCCCGTCAGCCATTGACGACCGGCTGTCGCACAGGCACAAAATCTGCAAACTGAGGTCATACTCCTGCTTGTGAAAGGCTCGTTTTTCCAGGATCTGGTGGAGAAGAGAGCGACCCACACCTCCCATTCCCAGAACGATGACAGGTAAATCCATTCAAACTCCTGTGATGTTTGTCAGTACCGAGTTCTATTCTATGCATAGTATAGATGCAGTTGCTAGCTGGTCAGGTATGGGACGCAGATCACATTCCCGGAACCCACCGGGGGGCGGGGAAAAACGCCATGCTGTTGAGTTATAATACCTTAGCACCTCTATTGGCTAGAGGTGGAAGATTGACAAAATCAGGATTTTCTTCGACAATGGGGATATCGGTCACATTGTCTGAAGATTGAGGAGTCGTTATGCGTTTCTTCGGTTCGAAATCTGAGAATTTGGTTGGTTTGGATGTTGGCTCATCGGCTGTCAAGTTGGTGTCATTGACCGGGGGACGTTCGGGGTACCAGCTGCGGGCAGTCGGCTCGGAGCTTCTTCCCAGCAAATCGATCGTGGACGGTGCCATCGTCAAGAGAGAAGAGATTGCTGAAGCTATCAGAAGGATTTTTCAGGTACAGGAAGTAAAGTCAGACAGGGTCTCGACCTCGGTTTCCGGCCATTCGGTCATTGTCAAGAAAATCACACTCCCGGTCCAAACTCCAGAGGAGGTCAGGGAATCAATTCAATGGGAGGCTGAGCAGTATATTCCCTTTGATATTGCAGATGTCTATCTGGACTATCACGTGGTGGGCCCCACAGAGGACGGCAGCCAGACCAATGTCATATTGGTAGCCGCAAAACGGGACACGATTGATGATCACTCAGATGTGATTACACTGGCGGATAAGATGCCGATGATAGTTGATATCGATTCATTTGCTCTGCACAACGTCTATGAGACCAACTACGAGCCTAAAGATGAGGAAGTCGCCGCCTTGCTCAACATCGGCGCTTCGCTGATGAATGTCAACATTGCGCAAGGCCAGGAAATGGTCTTTACACGTGACATTGCCATGGGAGGAGACTACTACACTGAGTATCTGCAGAGAGATCTGGGAGTCTCTTACGAGGAGGCCGAGGAATACAAACTGGGCAATGCTCCCGAGGAACTCCAGGTCTCGGTCAGTTCCGTCCTGCAGTCTGTCTCAGAGATCCTGGTGCTGGAGATTCAGAAAACCTTCGACTATTTCCGGACGGCTGCCCAGTTTGACGAGATTCAAACAATATACATCTGCGGAGGGGCCAGTCGCACAGAGGGCCTCAGGGACTACTTGGAAGAGACCTTTCAGGTGGCTGTCGAGTTCTTGGATCCGTTCAAGAATATTGCGGGAAACGGAGTTGCTCTGCCTGAGGAAGGGAGCCGGAACGGATTCGCAATTGCCGTTGGACTGGCCTTGAGATCTCAAGGCGACGGACCAGGCCAGGGGAGCGCATCAGGAGGGGCAGGCGGACTGGCCGGTCTGGTCGACAAGTTAAAGCAAATGACGGGACGCTCCTAACCACCTGACCTCTTTTCCTTAACCCGAATTTCTCACACTCCCTCTACTGCAGTGTCTGATATTTCTCCCAACGAGACAGTGTGAAAAATGCGAGATTATCTCCCTCTTTTGTCAGCTGTTAGCTGTCAACTGGTCAGTTCCT
This sequence comes from Acidobacteriota bacterium, assembly GCA_030624355.1. GTDB lineage: Bacteria > Acidobacteriota > UBA6911 > RPQK01 > JADFOI01 > JAUXKG01. The sequence continues at coordinate 5,259 of JAUXKG010000006.1, read as the reverse complement.
CAACCATTCTTTCTTGCAACATGGTTTGACTATTCGGTATCTTGAGACCTGATGAGATTGTTGATCTTCTTATTGCCGTTGCTGCTGCAGGGAAACTGGATGCAGCCGGGCGAAAAGCAGCACGTCTCTCCGGTTTCTGTTGACGGACGTGAGTTCAGAGACGCCTTCAATGTGACAGCGGATAGACCTCGCCTGGTCATGGTTTTCTCACCGACTTGACCGCACTGCATTCGAGGGGCCCTCGAAGTTCGCCGGATCCTGCAGAAGATTCCCGATGCCAAGCTCAAGGTCCTGGTTCTCTGGTCGCCGATTCTTGCTCGGGACAGCAGATCTTCAGCAGTGGAAGCATCAGCCTATTTAGCGGACCCCCGCGTGGAGCACTTCTGGGACTTGTGGAGTTTTGGTATGCGGCACTATACCCAGCAACTCAAATACCCCCCGCCTGAGCGCGCCTGGGATATCTTCATTCTCTACAAAGACCGCTTGACCTGGGAGAGCACCGTTCCGTCCCCGACTGTTTGGTGGCAGAATCGCAACCTGTCTCACGGAGCTAAATACAGCCAGGAGGCTCTGGAAAAGGAGTTGGGAAGGCTGGTCGAGAAATGAGTAAGAAGCTGACCGCCTGACCCCTAACAAGTGTCGAATGTCGAGTGTCGATTGTCGAGTGACTGGCTGACAACTGACAGGAAGAATAGTCACCAACCCTCCGATTACGTGTGAACCCGTGTACGTTAATCCGTGTCAATCCGTGTGGTAGAATGGTCTTGTGGAGAGACCACTGAAAACAGCGCTTCTCATACGTTTCAGACAGCTCCTGATCAATTTCCCGGAACTGGTTAATTTACTGTATCGACTGCTGAAAGACTCTCGGGTTTCCAAACTGGATAAATCCATCCTTGGCGGGATCGTTCTCTATGTTTTGAATCCGATGGACCTGGTGCCCGATGGCATTCCTCTGCTGGGTCAAATAGATGATGCTCATCTGTTGGCGCTGGGTTTGATCCGTTTGTTCAGCAGGACCGAACCGGGGATTTTGAGAGAGCACTGGGAGGGTCGAGTCGATATTGTTCCCCTTCTCAACGAGATTGTCGAGGTGGCCAGCCTGTACCTTCCGGGAAGGGTCCGCAGACTGCTCCTGGTGAGGCTGGGAGCACGAAAATAGACTGCTGTCGAGCAAGCCTTCTTCCCCCTTCAATTCCTTGCTGACAATTCATCCTGATGGCGGAGGAGGTTTTCTTCGCCTCTGAAAGGTGGCCGAGAAAACTTCACCAGCCTATGTTAATATACCTAAACTCAATTTTATCAACCTCATAGAGAAGGAGATTCGTCATGGAGATGTTGCCGAAAGCTTTGCTTGGTGGTGCCGCGTTAGGCTTCATTTTGGCGGTCGTGACAGGAGCAATGGGTAGTGGAATTGCTGGAATTCCCGCCGAGTCGTTTTCCCGGGCCTGCACTAATCTTGCTCTGATCTCCATTGCCCTGCAGATGATGGCCAAGCCAGGGTCAGCTTAGCCCAGATTTTTCATAGGTGTCGTGACGAAGTGCTGCAAGCGCCGCGATGACAAGGCGTGCAACGAAGGGCCCCGCAGGCGTACTCGTGCAGTACGCCGAGGAAGCCCAAGGAAGCACAACACTGTCAGCATGGATGATTGCAGCACTGCAGTAGACAACCTATGAATGATCCGGGCTAACAGTTCAAAAGGCAGAATCAAGTCAGCAGCGATTTCGGCACCTTCATCTCCAACATCAGAAGTGAATCGGCCAGAGTCTTTCCTTGAGGATCGATGCGCAGCGAAACAGTACCGCCTCCCCCCAGAGAGTTGTGTAGCAGGAAGTTCAAAGCGAGTAGATTAGGAATTTCGAAACGCTCAACTTCACCCTGGCAGAGGTCCGTAAAGTATCCCTTAATCCGTTCGGCAGTCAGTTCCCGGTGAATCCATTGATAGATCTCAGGGCTGCGGGCCACTACTCCTATGTTGCAAGTGTCGCCCTTGTCCCCTGAGCGGGCATAGCAGAGTCGGGTGAGGGGGACGGGAACAAGACGCTCCTGTTCAGTTGTTCGCGATCGACTTTGCGTCGACTCCGATTCTCCGTTCCTTTCATCTGCCGGTTGCCACTTCTGGTTGGTCGGCTTCCACGGGACGTGAAAAATCCGACCCGAATCGAGCAGTGTCACCTGAGCGATGACCTGGGAGGCGGGGATCAAACAGGGCCAGTAGGCCATGACCTCTTGTACTCGAGGTTTGGCTCCTACGATGGCAATCCCCGGAACAGTGTTCAAGATCAGGGAGGTGAATTCTGTGGCAAATCTTTCGACCTTCTCTCGATTCGGATCTCGTACTCCCAAGCGAAGCAGAATTTCGCCGGGTTCGGAAGGTGGCGCCAGATGACGATGACACGCGCTGTGTCCCACCAGCTCCGTGCTGGTCTCTTCAAAATCCATGTCGAGCCGCTTCCAAAGGATGTCCGCCAAAGTCCGGCACTTGCCTTCGGCGTCTGCTTGGCTGACGATCATCATGCCGTGAGCCTTGTAGCCGTTGCGATAGGAGATGGAGACCTTCAGCTTGTCGGTGGGTGAACGACCCTTGGCGCCCCAGACCTTGACTCTCTGATCTTCCTGGTCTTCCAGGCAGATGGTGGAAAAATCGGCGGTCACGTCTGGAGTGATGTAGCTGCGGGGATCGCCCATCTCATAGACCAGTTGGGAAGTGACGGTCTTTCGATTGACCAGGCCGCCTGAATTTTCATGTTTGCTGATGCAGAAGCTTCCGTCCCGATAGAATTCGGCAATTGGATAGCCGATGTTGGAGAATGAAGGAACCTCCCCCCAGTCCGTCAGGTTGCCGCCTGTGGCCTGAGCTCCACATTCCAGAATGTGTCCGGCGATCACGGCCGAAGCCAGCCGATCCCAGTCTTCCAGTCCCCATTCAAACTCAAAGGCGGGAGCGGCCGCCACCATGGCGGTGTCAGTTACCCGGCCTGTGATGATCAGTTGGGCTCCCTGCTCGAGATCCTCCACCAGCGGGGCGACTCCCAGATAAGCATTGGCGCTTTCTACTCGATCCTGAATCGATTCGAAATCTTCTCCGGTTTCCAGATTTTGGAGATCAATTCCCTGGGCCAGCAGTGAACCGAGGCGATCCACCAGATCATCACCTTCCACGACCGCGATAACGGTCTGGATTCCCAGTTGATGTGTGATCTTGGAAACTTCCTGGGCGCAACCTCCAGGATTGATGCCACCCGCATTGCTGATAATTCTTGTTCCTGTCTTCTCCAGAAGGGGCAGGCAGGTTCGCATCTGATTCAGGAAATCGGTGGCATAGCCCAAATCTTCATTTCGCAAGCGCTGCTTTCGCAAAATGGACATGGTAAGCTCAGCAAGAAAATCGAGGGTCACATAGTCGAGCGGACCTTGAGTCAGCTGTCGGTGCAGGGCGCCCAGGTCATCTCCCCAGTAGTCCCCGGCGTTTCCGACGCGCACCGTGTTTGTCTGTGACATTGGCGAACATTGTACACGCCGGGAGGACGACCTGGAATGATTCGTTTCCCTCGAAACAAATCAACCAACGAGACGAGAGTTGCCCGGAAATGAATGATGAGAAGTCTGGCCGCTTGGCCAAAGGCCAACTGATCGATCTGGAAGTGGACTCCGCGGGCTACCAAGGTTTGGCGGTCGCCAGGTTGGACGGTTTGGTGGTTTTCGTGAAGAACGGGGTGCCTGGTGATCGGGTCCGGGCCCGTGTCACAGGCAGGAAGAGGAACTACGTCGAAACAGTTGTTGAGGAGATCATCCGGGAGTCCAAGCATCGAGTCACTCCTGAGTGTCGTTATTTCGGTATCTGTGGCGGATGTGCCTGGCAAAACATGGATTACTCTCAACAGTTGATTTTCAAGGGCCGGCAGGTTCAGGAGATCTTTGAACATCTGGGTGGTTGGGAGTCTCAGGAGATCCGTCCCACCCTGCCTGCTCCTGAGCCTTACTATTATCGGAATAAGATGGAGTTTACTTTCAAGGCCAGACGTTGGTTGACACCCGAAGAGATTCAGAGCCAAGAAGAAGTCTCCAAGGACTTTGCCCTCGGACTTCATGTGCCAAAGCGTTGGGATAAGGTTCTCGACTTGGATGTTTGCTATCTTCAGAGCCGCGGCAGCGTGGAGATCGTCAACTTGGTGCGCTCAATCAGTCTGAAGCAGGGCTGGAGTGCCTACGACAGTCGCAAGCACACGGGGTACTTGCGCAACCTTGTGATTAGGACGGGCCATCATACCCGAGAAACGATGGTTAATCTGGTCACGACTCGCAGTAAGCCCGATCGGATGAAGCTCCTGACCGAGGCCCTGCGGAGGGCCTCCCCCCAAGTGACCACCGTAGTCAACAGCATCAACCCTAGCCGTTCCCCGGTGTCTTCCGGTACCGAGGAGATCATTTGTTACGGACAGGGAACGATCTTGGAACGCATCGGTAGGCTCACTTTCAAGATCGGTCCGGACACTTTCTTTCAGCCCAACACCGCTCAGGCGGAACGTTTGTACGCGGTTGTCAGGGACTTTGCCCGACTGCAGGGGAATGAGACGCTCTACGATCTCTACTCGGGCATCGGGCCTCTCTCTCTCTTCCTGGCCGACCAGGTGAAGAAGGTTGTTGCCGTGGAGAATCAGAAGGCAGCAACCCGGGATGCGGTTCGCAATGCGGTTCTCAACGGGGTTGACAATTGTGTTTTTCATTGCGGTGACGTGCAGGATGGGTTGAACCAAGGCTTTGTCAGGGAGCAGGGGAGACCCGATGTGCTGGTGGCCGATCCGCCTCGGGTTGGGATGCACAAGGATGTTTGTCGAGCTTTGTTGGCCCTGGCACCTGAGCGAATTGTATATGTAAGCTGCAATCCCACTACCCAGGTGAGAGACCTGAAGATCCTTTGTCAGCAGTATGACATCGACGCGGTCCAGCCCGTAGACATGTTTCCTCAGACCTATCACATTGAAAACGTAGTGGCGCTGAGACGAAGATCGGCAGATCAATTGCCGACAGGTAATACTTCCCCAATCCTCTGAAGCGATCTCGCTGTTGAAGCGGATCCTTAGCGCGGCAGAGAGCTGAGTGTTCGGGATTGTCCCGACCGTAAGGTTCGCGCCCCCCAATGCTTTCTGTCCGATTGCCTCTCCACTTCGTCACCGTATTTATGAAACGAGGCGGTAATTCGCATTTCTCACACTCCCTCTACTGCGGTGCCTCATCCATCCGCCCTGCCTGCGTTT
>JAUXKG010000287.1 GCA_030624355.1 Acidobacteriota bacterium | reverse complement strand
TAGCCGTACTGAGCCAGGACGGCGGCCGCTTCGGCAGACGACTCGACAGCCAGGTAGCGAAAGGGAGCTGGTTTCAAGAGGACACCCCCTCTTGAATCACTCCCTGCTTCAACAGTGCCTCGATGATCCGGTCCGGACGCAGGGGCAACTCATTAAACTCCAAACCCAGGGGACGCAGCGCATCAGTCACTGCGTTGGCCAGGGCAACCGGTGGCGCGATCGCCCCTCCCTCTCCCAGTCCCTTGATCCCGAAGGGATTGAGTGGTGAGGGAATGGGCTTGGGATGGACCAGTTCGATGTTTGGCATTTCCGTCATTGAGGGCAGCAGGTAGTCCATGAAACTGGCGTTGAGCATCTGCCCGTTCTCGTCATACATCAGTTCTTCCAGAACGGCTCCTCCCAGTCCCTGGGCCACCCCACCGTAGATCTGTCCGTCCGCTATCACAGGATTGATGATGGTTCCGGCGTCGTGCGCCACCACATATCTTTCGATCTTCAGCTCCCCGGTGTCGGTCTGGACCTCCACTACTGCAGCGTGAGTGGCGTAGGCCCAGGTCACGCTGTCAGGTTCATAGTAGTAGGTGGCCTCCAGGACAGGATCCATACCTTCAGGACGGCCGTGATCCCAGCCGGGCTTGGCGGCCACAGCCAACTGCTTGAGAGTCAGGGCCTTCTCAGGAGCTCCCTTTACACGGACCTGGCCCTCCCGCCACTCCAGATCCTCCTGACTGCACTCCAGCACATGGGCGGCCAGAGTCAATGCCTTCTCCTGCACCCTTCGGGTGGCCTCGTGGATGGCTGCCGAAACCACCACGGCACTGCGACTGGCAATGGTCCCCAAGCCGTAGGGAATGGCGGCGGTATCTCCGGTAGTGACCAGCACCTGATCGGGAGTCACACCCCACAGGTCGGCCGTCACCTGGGCAAAAACGGTCTCATGCCCCTGCCCGTGCGGGCAGGCACCGGTTGCTACATGAATCTGACCGGAGGGATCCACTCTGATAGCTGCTCCTTCAAAGGAACCGACACCGGTACCTTCCAGATAGCAGCCCAGCCCCAGCCCCAGATAGCGGTTCTGCCGCCAGGCCTCCTTCTGACGACTGCGGAAGGCCTCCAGACCCCCGATAGCACTCAGGGCCTCGCGCAGCGCACCCGGAAAGTCACCACTGTCGTACACAACCTTCGATCCGTCCCGATACAGAATGCCGGCATCGTACGGGATCTCCTCGGGAGTCACCATATTGCGGAAACGAACCTCGGACGGTTCCAGATCAAGTTGGTCTGCAATCAAGTCGATCAACCGTTCCATGACGAAGACAGCCTCCGGCCGGCCGGCTCCCCGATAGGGGGCGTTGGGGACCTTGTTGGTGACGACCACCTTCGCCTCCATCCGATAGTTGGGGATCTTGTAGGGTCCCATCAGGTGGCTGGTGGTGTTGTAGGAAGTCACCAGGCTGATTGGATTCCAGGCTCCACAGTCGAGCAACATGCGATCCCGGAGAGCCAGGATGCGACCCTCATCGTCAAAGGCCACCTCAGCATCGTGCAACTGGTCCCGGGCGTGAATCGTGCTGATGAAGTGCTCGGAACGATCCTCTACCCATTTGACCGGACGCTTGAGTGTGCGAGCCAGATGGGCCACCAAGATCTCTTCCGGGTAGACCAGAGCCTTGCAGCCGAATCCACCTCCCACATCCGGTGCAATGGCACGCACCCGAGCTTGTGGCAGTCCCAGAAGTTCAGCCACCATATTACGAACCAGGTGGCTCATCTGGGTAGAGGACCAGATGGTCAAGGAATCCGTACGCTCGTCATAATCGGCCACAGCGCCGCGACATTCCAAAGGCATGGCAGAATACCGGTGATGCTTGAAGCGACGCTCCAGGCTGTGGGGAGCAGAGGCAAAGACGGAATCGACATCGCCCTTCTCCACCTCAAGCTGGCCGATGATGTTGTTTCCCAATTCTTCATGAACCAGTGGAGATTCAGGTTCCAGGGCTTTCTCTACATCCGACACCACCGCCAAACTCTCCCACTCCACTCGGATCTGCTCAGCAGCATCCTCGGCCAAATGACGGTCGGCGGCCACCACCAGCGCCACTGCCTCCCCCACGTAGCGGGTCCGGTCCAGGGCCAGAACCCGTTGAGCCGGCTCCCGTGCCTGATGCCGAACGGCATTCTTCCAAGCCGCCGGAATCGAGACTTGTTGGCTGGGCAGCCGAGCTACCACTCCCTCCACGTCCCCACCTGAAAGCGCGGCTACCACTCCGGGCATGCTCAGGGCAGGTGCAACATCCACCGAGAGAATTCGGGTATGGGCCGCGGGACTCCTGTGGAAGGCTACATGAACCATACGCGGCAACTGGAGGTCAGCCACAAAGGTTCCCTTTCCGGTCAGCAGGCGTCGATCTTCCTTGCGTGGAACCGACTGGCCGACGAAGCGCTCTGTCGACGGAGATTTCAAAAGGATTCCCTTCTCAGCAATATCGGGTTCATCAATCTCTTATCATTCACGTTCAGAACCTTCGGCGCAAGCCGTATAATAATGCCCCTCACCAGGTTGGCGTGCAACCACTGATCTGGACTTCCCCCCTGATCGTGTGCTAACGTCCTGATCCGTCGATTCCCAACAAAAGCAATCATTCGAGCAGCACACTTCTGGTAGCCGTCGGGCATGGGGTTCAACCCTGAAAAACTGTAAGCGCTGCCCGAACTGCTTCCGGGGTCAGTCAGGAAAAAAACGGCTCGAAAGATGAAGGGACATTCCGATCGATGACCCTGTTCCGTTACGCACAGGACTACTATGGAGCCTGGCTTCCGGTTCAACTCCTGCCTCAGACGGCAGCACTCATCCTCTGGCTGGCCGTTCTTTTCATAGGCCTCCATCTGTTGCGACGTTCCAGAGGAGAACCGGTCAGCAATGCCCAGGATCACGAGGCTTTTCCCCAGGCCACCCACGTCCAAAATTACACCCTTGGACAGCGCCTCTATCATTGGGGCAACTTCATTTCTCTGGCTGTCCTGGCTCTTTCCGGAATGGCCCTTTTTGTCCCCCGCAGTCTCAGAAGTTTTTCCTACTCCTGGCTGTTGATCCACGAAGTCTTTGCAGCTTTGTTCATTGCAGGTCTGATTCTGCACGTGCTGGCTGCCACGGTTCGAGGCCAGCCAGCCAGCATGTGGTTTGATAAACGAGACTGGAATGATGTCAGGCTCATCCTTGCCAATTTTTTTGGCCGCACTTCGAACTACCCGCGCTTTGGAAAGTATGACCCTCTGCAAAAGCTCTTTCATGCCCTGCTGGCAGCCTTGTCGACGGGATTGATTTTTTCAGGAATCTTTCTCTGGTTGAGCACTGAGAACCTGGCTACCTTCAGCCATGAATGGCTACGTTGGCAGCGATTGGTGCACGACCTCTCCAGCTTCCTGTTGATAGCCTTTGTCCTTGGCCACTTTTATTTTGGAGTCATTAGAATCAACTGGCCCAATCTGGTTGCCATTTCGGTCGGCAAACTGACGACGAAGTATTTTCGTCGTCGGCACAGCCAACAGAGATGGGACCCGGAGCGGTTGGAGCGGCCACCCGACTAGACACATGACGGACAGCAAAGGAAATCCTGGTCCCGATCCCGAAAACGCCTCGCGCCGATCCTTCGTGCGTGCCGCAGTCGGTTCCGCTGCCACCACTGCGGCCGTCACAGGAAGTGGTCTGGAACTGATTCGTTTGTCAGACCGGGAAAGCGAAGACCCGGCCCGAATCCGAAAGCAATCGTGGGCTGAAATCCAACTCCAGGTCAACCAGCACTCCGAAACCGTGCTTCTGCCCCATCAGCGCACCCTGTTGCTGGCCCTTCGTGAAGATCTAGGTCTGACCGGAACCAAGAAGGGATGCAACCTGGGCCAGTGCGGCGCCTGTACAGTTCTGGTGGATGGCTTGCCCGTCTATTCCTGTCTGCTGCTGGCCATGGACGCCGTCGGCCGTGAGATTGTGACGATCGAGGGACTCTCCCAAGACGGCTCCCTGCATCCGGTTCAGCAAGGCTTTGTCGAAAAAATGGGGTCCCAGTGCGGACACTGCACTCCCGGAATGGTCATGTCGGCAGTCGCCCTGCTGTCTCAGAACCCCTCCCCCGGCCCGGAGCAGATCAAAATGGCATTGTCGGGGAACCTGTGCCGTTGTGCCAACTATGTCAAAGAGATCGAATCGGTTCTCGCCACTCAGTCCGGTGCGGGCAGTGCCGCACCTGTTGACTCACTGTCGTCGGACTCACAACTCGACTCGACCGTCCCGACGCTGGATGCCCAAGCCAAGGCCACCGGTC
>JAUXKG010000050.1 GCA_030624355.1 Acidobacteriota bacterium | reverse complement strand
TGCCTGAGGAGGAAGTGGATCTTTCTCCTTCGAGCCATTGGGCACATCCGACCCTGGAAATGCATCTCAAGCCGGAAGACGGCCCGGTCATGGTGACGGTCGAGTACCAGATCGAAATGAACCAGTCGGAACCATTTGATTCGGCCATCGAGGAACTACGCAGGTTACGCCTTCGTGATGGGGCCATTCGCTGGGGTCTGTTTCGGGATGCCGCCGAGCCCAGCCGCTATCTGGAATACTTCGTGGTGGAATCGTGGGCGCAGCACGTGCGTCAGCACCAGCGCCTGACTCAGGAGGATAAGACGATCGAAGATCGGGTTCGTGTCTTTCACCAAGGAGTGGGGTTGCCTCGCGTGTCACATTTCATTGCTGCATCAGCGGTCCGGCCGGATGAACAAGATAGCTGACGAGCTCGAACTTTCCCCAGGCGGGTGGTCAATGCTGAGAGGCAGAGATATCCAAGGAAACAGCCAAAAAGTCCAGGACTACCTGATTGAATCGTTCCGGCTGGTCCATGTTGGCCAGGTGAGCAGCATCCGGAATGACCACCTTCTGAGCCCCTGAGATACCGGCTTTCCAGGCATCGGCGTTGGCCCGGGCCAACTGATGATCCTGATCTCCTGAGAGGATCAGGGTGGGAAGATTGAGCTCGTCCAGCCTCTGATGAACAGGCGGATCCAGTCGCTGATCCAGTTTGGAGTCGCGCGAAAAGAGAAACAGGGGGAGATTGTCTGTCAAGATTTCCCGCATCTGCCGGCGGGCCCTCAGGTGCTTCTGACCAGGCGCCAGAAAGGGATCGTCCAGGAAGACCTCCACTGCGGGCACCAGTCCCTCCTGGTGGATTGTTGTCAGAACCTGGGAAAATCTCTCACGGTAGGCTTGTGGCAAACGGCCCAGGTTGGAAGAGACCAGGATCAGGGTCTCCACCATCTCCGGATGCTCCAGGATAAGGCTGATGGAGATTCGGCCTCCTCGCGAGAGGCCCACCAGAGAGGTTTTCTCGACCTTCAGAAACCGTAACAGGCCATACAGATCACGGGAATGGGAGTAGGGTTTCTTAGGATATTCAGAGCCTCCGGCACCACGTACATCGTAGCGAATGACCTTGTAGTGTTTGGCGAACACCTGGAACTGGTCATCCCACATCCGACGGTCCACCCCTCCTCCATGGATCAGCACCAGTGCTGGACCCTCCCCCATCACCTCGTAGTAGAGCTTACCTCCATCGATGTCGGCTGTGCCGGTGGTTGCTCTCTGACCGAAGGTGTGCAGGGAGAGCAGCAGGACCATCCAGAAAGACACTCCAAAGATAAGTTTTCCGCCAACTGGCCGAATTTCTTTCATGGTGTTCCCGAAATGTTTCATCTTTCCCGACACCAAGTATAGCCCGGCTAAGAGAAAAGAGGGAAGTCCTTTCTTAGATCTGACGCGCACTCCGATCGGTTACTCGAAGAGGTATTCGAGCTTCGATCTGACGTAGGTTTCAAGCTCCCGAAATTCAACACCGAAGGAAGCAATCTGAGTGTCCTCGATGATCTCCCAGAAGCTGTGGATGACCTTGGAACTAACCCTTGCTCTGAGGCTGATACCGTGATCGTCCTGCAGCGTCAGCACGATCAGAGAACCTTCAGCGGGTACCTCGGTAGCCTCAGTAACAAAGGCTCCGCCGGGTGACAGATTGGTGATTCGACCAGTGATTATCTGATCGTGGCAGGAGATTCGGCAAGGGATAGAGATCTCGATGCGCTCGAACTGGCGGTCATCTTTCACGAGGTCTTTTACCTTATCTGTATCTGAGCTCCAGTCAAGAACTTTGTGACATTCAGTCAGCTATGCTCTCTCTGCCTTCTCCTCTTTCCCGTAGATAAACTCCTCCAGGGTTCCGTGAATGCGGTTCAGGGTGCTGGGGCGGGGCGGCCGGGTGAATCGTGACACCGACAGTGTGAGAGCCAGGTTGACCCCCAAGGCCCAGACCCCGCCGTGCAGGGTCAGGGGATGGGGATAAACGATCACGGTGAGATAGAGGACCAGCAGACCGCTGCCTATTCCCGTCAGCACCCCGGTTCGGGTCAAGGGAGAGCGGGTGGGAAAACAGACTCCGCACAGGGCCGGCATCAACTGCAGCGCTCCGGCGCCCGAGAGGGCCACCAGCAGCACCAGAGAATCGAAGGTGTAGACGGAAAGCAGGTAGGCCAATATCACCAACCCCAGGGCGATGGCCCGGCCGATCCACACGTAATGGGCCTGGCTGGCCTGGGGCCGGATATAGCGCTGGTAGATATCGCGTGTGAGCACCGTCATGTTGGCATGCAGAATGGAGTCCAGTGTCGACATGGCGGCGCTGGCGGCTCCCGCCAGTACGATCCCGGTCAACCAGGGGGAGGTGTAGCGAAACAGCAGAGCCGGAAAAATGCGGTCGGGGGTTTCCAGCTCCGGCATCACCAGAGCGCCCCCCAGACCGATCAGAGCGGCCGGTATATAGAGAGTCATGAAGTAGATGGGGATGGTTGCGCCCAGCCACCTGATGGTTCGGGCTGAAACGGCCGTGTAGTAACGAATCATCATCTGGGGCTGAATTACCACCCCGAAGGTGAGCACCATCCCCATTCCGACCCACATTCCCGGGGTAAAGAATCCCTCTGGACCGGGAAGGGTCAGCAGATCGGGTCGCTCCACAGCGACCCGGCGCCACAACTTCAGTGGACCGCCGAACAGTTGATAGCTCAGCACCAGAGCTCCGACCCAGATGGTCACATACATCCACACTCCCTGCAGAACATCGGTCCAGTAAACGGCCCTCAGTCCTCCGATGATCAGATAAGCCACCGCCACTGCCAGCAGGATGGCCGTACCCAACTGGAACGAAATATGGCCACCGGAGGCGGTCGAGAGAATGTACCCCAGGCCCAGAGCCTGAACCTGAATATAGAGAATGGTGAAGAGGACCGATACCAGTGCCACCACGACCCGGATCACTTCGCTTTCGTAGAAATCGGCCAGCATATCTGCCGGTGTGACGTATCCGAAGCGCTTGCCCAGCGCCCAGATCCTACTGCCCAGCGTGTAGGTGACGATACCGGTCGTCGCGGCCCAAGTACCGGCTGCCCAGAAGCCCACGCCGGGGGTGAAAAAAAATCCGCTCGAGCCCAGGAAGGCAAAGGCCGAATAGTAGGTAGAAACCAGAGTCAGATAAAGAACGACGAAGCCGGCCTGCCGACCGTAGAGGAGAAAATCCTCCATGTCGACCGCCAGCTTCCGGTTGGCCACGACTCCCAGGATCAGGGTGAGGACCAGGTAGGCAAAGATCAGACTGGTGGCCACCATCCACGGTTCCATGCTCGTTCAATCCGAAATATGCATGACTTTTTTCGTAAAAAAGAGGCTAAAGTTCCTGCCAACTGATCCAGATCAGAAGAGCGATCAGGAGACAGTAAACAACAGTCAGGTAGCCATAGAGAAAGGGTACACCCAGAATCCAGGGTTCGATTCGGTTGGCCCAGCTGGTGACAATGGGCGGCTCCGCCAATGCCATCAGGAGGAGAAACAACACCAGTCCAATCCATCCCTTTCGGCTGCGGGGCCGGTAATGGCTGCGAAACCGTGGCCAGCCGTTTTTCACAGGCGATTTCATAGCCGACACCTATCTGCTGTCTGAGAGAGAACCCGTACCCTTCTTTTGATCAAACGGTCCGCCATCAAAAATTCAATCTGATCATGAACTGAATGACTCTGCCTTTGTTCTGTGTGTGGATGATCTTGCCAAACACCTCGGATGGGAAGATATCTCCGGGACGCCCGAACCAGGCACGATTGAGCATATTACGAGCTTCCATGCGAAATTGCAGCAGTCGTTCTCTCTGAAACAGGGTAAAGGATTTCGTCAAAGCAAGATTGGTGTTGTTGATGGGAGCTCGACGAAAACCGAAGAAGGGGGAATCACCGCCCCCTCCGGCTGGAACGTCCGTATTAAAGAATTCCGGCTTCAAAAGGTCAGGAGCCGTATCGGGATTATCGAACGTTTTCCCCAAAATGTCTGGGTTGACGACATTGGGCCGGTCATCCCTTACCCCGTCTACGTTTCCGAAGCCGGGAGCATCGGAGCTGGACTTGATGCGATACCAAAGCCCGGTTCTGTACTCACTGACTCCCGCAATCTGCCACCCTTCCAGCAAGGTTGAAAGAAGCCCATTGGAGAATTCAAAAGGAAGGTCGTAGGAGTACCGAACAGTCAAGATGTGGCGGTGGTCGAAGGGCGTTGGGCCTCTGAGATCGGCGTGAAAGTCCTGGTTGTGCTGGTTGAACAGGAAGGCTATTTCCCGGTTCAAGGTTGTGGCAAAGTCAGTGGTGTTGGAGAGTGACTTGCTGAAGAAATAGTTGACGCCAAAGGCCAGCCCATGGGTCAGGGAACGGGTTAAACCCACCTTCAAGCCGTCATAATAGGCGGTACCGCTGTTGATGACCGTCTGCACGTCGAAAAACCTCTGATCGGGACGTCTTTCATCAATGGTCTCGAGGGTGGCTGGAATACCAGGAACAGGTTCGGCCCGATTGGACACAAAGGGAAAATACAGCTTGTGAGTTCGGTTTCCGACGTAGCCAATCTGAAAAAAGAGGTTTTGGGACAGGCGCCTTTGAATCACCAGATTGTACTGATGGCCATAGTAAGAAACCAGATCGGGACTCAGAAGGCGCAACTCCGAACGCTGGACTTCACCCGGGTCTGTTGAAACTCCCTCCAGAGGGTCGCTCAAGCTCGGATTCTGAACGGTGATGGTGCTGACGGCTGGTGGGTTAAAGCGGGCCAACTGATAGGTACCCGGGAAAATGTGTCCGAAGGAGATCCCGTAACCGGCCCGTATGACCGTATCCCCCCCTCCTGGCGCCCAGGCCAGCGCCAGATGAGGGGCAAAGTTATTGGCGTCTGTCTCGTAATCAAACTGGGTGCGGCCATTGACCTCACTGGGAACGGTAACGATCTCATACCTCAATCCCAGATTGACGGTGAATCCCGGTCTCATCTGGTAGCTGTCCTGCACATACAGGGCCTGCTCCCAGGTTCTGAATCCCCGATAGAGATCCCCCAGAGTGAGCGTGAATTTGGTCGCAGTTCCTTCCAGAAAATTTTCCACTGCGGTCCGCCCAAAATTACTGGTGAAGGTAAACTGACCACGACTGTTGTCGCTCTGTAGATCATTGATCTGGGTGCGGGTGGTCCTCCCTCCGAACCGGAACTGGTGCTTGCCGGCCAGGTGGGAGACATCGACATTGCCGCTGAATCGATTCTGAAATCTTTCCCTTGGAAACTGGGTTCCGGGACCAATGTGGTTGAGGTCTCCCAGATTGCCGCCAAAATCCACGTCGGGAGCCGCCTCCAGTCCCAGGGGCTCAAGCAAGGAACGAAAACCGTCGGTGAGAAGAAGCCGGGCGGACAGACGAGCAAACTGAAATGAACTTTGCAGTATCGTCGCCGGAGACCAGTTATGTACATGGGTGGCTGAGAAGGTCTGGGGTCGCAGATCAGTCTTCGGATTTCCACCAACAACGAATTCGAATGGGTCTTCAGAGTAATCGAACAGGGTGTACTGAAAAGCCAGATTGTCCCGGTCGCTGAGCAGATAGTCCAGTTTCAGGTTCCAATCCACACTGTCGATTCGGCGAATAGCATTGGTGTTCAGCTGCCGGGCCGCCACATTTGGCAGATTGGGATCCTCTGCCGGATAAGCCTGGAGCAGTCCCGCCACAATGGCCGCCGTTTCCGGATCTTCGGCGGTGGGGGTACGCTCGCTGGGAAGAGGGGAACGAATGTTGCCATTAACAAAACCCGAATCGCTAACAAAATCCAGGCTGGTGGTGAAAAACAGTTTATCCGCGATCAGAGATCCGCTGGCACTGGCGCCAAACTGGTTGCGCTTGGAAGAGCGAAGAGGACCCACATTAAAGAAAGGACGGGCGTTCAAGGCACTGTTTTCATGAGCTCCATACAGTGAGGCATGAAACTGCCGGATGGGCCCCCGCGGCTGCACAAACAGGATCTGACGCATGGGAGCTCCCATGTCGTTCAGGAACTGGTTCTCAGTCGCCTCAGGCTCCAGGAAAACGGTCTCAATCCCACGCCTTCTGAGCGGATCACGAAGGGCATTCAGGTCGACTTTCCGGATGAAGATGTTGGGATTTCTTTCCCTTGCTCCTCTTTCTTCTGCTTCGCGAATGGTGGTCCGCATGGCCTGAAGTCGAAAATTGACTTCGACCGCTACGCCCTCCTCCAACCGAATGGGTTCCCTGGCCTGCCCAAGATGACCTGAAGCACTCACCTCCAACCGATAGTCTCCGCTGGGAAGGGATGAAAATTCGTAAAGACCTTGGGTATCGGAGGTGGTCTCGTGTCGAGATTCACCGTCTATCTTTGCCAATACCACTGTGGCCGAAGAAAGCGGCTGGCCGCTGCCATCTTCCACATACCCGCTGATTTTCCCAGCGTCTGATTGGGCCAAGGAGGTGGATGAAAATGTGAAAAAGAATATGACAAAAAAGGCGAGCGTGGCCCTCCCGGACAACAATCCTCGCACAGGCTTCAAGCTACACTACCTCTGAAGTAGCCCACTCCCGACACCGGTCCTACCATTTGCAGCCTGTTGAATCCTGCTCCGCGCAATCCTAATCTTCTCCGAGGTAAAATAGTGGAAAATGCGATTCTGATTTCCTGATGACAGACTCGGAACAAGCCCTGTTACAACTTTCCCAAGCGTGGGTCCGTCTCCATGACCGGTCTGGCTACCAACCACGAAGACAATAACGACAGGAACACCACAATCGAGGCACTGAACAGTAAGTTATAGAAGAACCGGGTGTTCAGGTGCTGAAAGGGAGAAAAAATCTCGTCATAAGGAGCTTGAATCACAACATGCCAGTCCAGTTCCGGTATCCTGTCCTTAAAGCGGATCTGTGGCAGGCCCACCAGAACACGGAGATGATCCTCTCGGAAAGCCTGTCTTTCCAAAGCCTCTACCGACCTGCGACCCACAGGGTCTTTTTGGTAGTCGTCGAAGAAATCATAGCCTGATGTGTGGTGGGGGATTTGGATCACCGTTCCGTCCGAGCGCAATAACACGGCCTCGACCCTTGGGCCCAACTTGATGGAATCCAGCAGTGCAAAGAGCTCATAACTGTCTACGATGGTCTTTATAACACCGATGACTTCACCGCTAGTGAAATCCATGATCGGCTCGGCCACCTCCAGACCATAGACATCGGCACTTTCGTCAAACTGCAGATCGCTGATGAACGGGTTGCCGCTACCTTCAAGATAGGCGTTTCGCCACCACCTCTCATCAGCCTGAAAATAGTCGCTGGTCTTGTTGCTGGCGGCCACTAGCCTGCCATGGACATCGGTGACCAGAATCTCCCGAAAGGTGGTGCCCACGGTCGCATACTGACGAAGAAACTGTGAGGCGGAGTTCTCCAGGATGTTGCTCAGCAACCTGGATCCTGGATCCATTTCCGGCCACCGCGTCTCAATTTCCTGGATCCGCCTGTCCAGGACTTCCTGACTGATTCTCTGCCGGTTAGACTGTTGCACCACTTCTCTAACCTGCGCCACGGAGGCCAGATTGGCGACCTGGGCTCTGACTTGCTCCAGATAGCTAATCAGCACCGTTTGAGCGGTGTCAGCTCCTTGGCTGAAATAATCTCCCATCACCTCGCTGTAATCCTGGCGTGCCCCGCTCACGAGCACCAGATGACCCACCACCAATGAGGGCATTCCCAGGACAAGAAAAATGATGAGGATCCTAAGATTCACCCGCCGTTTGGACCCGTCTTCGCTTTTTCCCATGATCCCTCCGAATCCATACTATTACTGGAACAGGCCCGGTTGAAAGGCATTTTTTGCGGATCACTTGGCGGGCAGTCAGACTGAGTTGACTTTTGTGGAGTGTTGTCCTGCTCAAGCCATCCTCAACTGGCTCTCAGAACGGATCGTGTCAGGCGCCCAACAACCCGATCCCAAAAACTCGAGCCATGATCAACAGCGCGGTCAAGCCCGTGAACACCAGCAGACTTCCCCAGCCGAACCATGCAGCAAAAGTGGATGGATAAAATACTTTATCGTTGCTGGGTATTACGGCAAAGCAATAATACAGATTTAGGGCAAACACTACAGGTGCCACAAAAAAAGCCACTGCTGAGGCCACCAGAATCAACCACACAGGCCTCGGAATTCCGGCGATGATAGCAACGGCGGTTGCTAGAGAAAAGAACATGGTCATACGGTAGATGTTGTACTCCG
Organism: Acidobacteriota bacterium; assembly: GCA_030624355.1. Classification (GTDB taxonomy): domain Bacteria; phylum Acidobacteriota; class UBA6911; order RPQK01; family JADFOI01; genus JAUXKG01. The sequence continues at coordinate 2,175 of JAUXKG010000050.1, read as the reverse complement.
AGTACCACTTACTCCTGTGCTCGGTAGTGAGATCTTCAGTGGATATGCCTCTCAGTTCAAAGGTCGGTCGGTAAAGGTTTCGAAAACAGGCTGCCACCACCCTTGGCCAACCGTCAAAGTAGTTAAATGCCGTGGAAAAGGTGGCGGCAAAGGAGCCAATCAGGAATATGGCCATCGTCGAGGGCCCCACACTGCGCGTGAAGATCTTGGCGATCTCGCCCATCACCGCATGTCCCTCTACCGGATTCGGATACAACCAGACCGCTGCCAGCAGAAGAAAGAGGCAGGCAATTAGAAAGGACACCAGGTGGCCAAATCGAAAATCCCACAAGCCGATCTTGAACCATCTTCTACAATACTCTCGAGCATGCGGGGACAATTTAGATGTATCCACCATGAGGTCTTCTTTAGTCGATGTGAACGGATCAAAGACTGAGGCCACTCTTCTTTCCTCGAGCAGATTTCTTATCCTTCCAGTCCCAACCTTCTTCGCCTTTCCCCACTCCGAGGCCTGCAGGGAGACATCCATTCCGGTCGGCAGAAGACCCAGAAAAGCCACTACAATCAACCATGAGCCGGCAGGCGTTTCAAAGGAAAAGAAATGGCTCATGGAGGCAAGCGGGGCAGGCTTAACCAGATAAACTACCGTGCTCGACAAAACCAATACGCCGGCTGATACCTTGGCGACTAATTCGATCGCTTTGTACCTTCCGGTCAAAAGAATGGAAACTGAGAGCACCCCCAACAGCAGGCCATAGGCGGACATAGGTGCATCCAGACCCATAAATTGAGCAAAGAAATAATAGAGAACGGCTGAGCAGGCAATCAATCTTCCCGCCTGTCCTACGATACATTGAAGCAAGGTGGTCAGCAGGACATACCACACGGGCCATTTTCTCCAGGCTGTAGCATAGGCATCCAACAAACTCTTTCCTGTGGCATTCGTGAACCTGAAGGCCATTTCGAAACCGTAATACTTGAAGATATAGGCCACTGGAATACACCACAACAAGTCATAGGCAAACCGCCCGCCCGCTACAGGGGCGGTTACCAGATGACTGGTCCCTATACCCGTCATCATCAAAATCATTCCCGGCCCGAAATGTTTCATCAGCTGGCCCGGAGAAGTCCCAGGAAGCTCCAGCAACTCCAGCTCGTCCTTGACCTCTTCTTCCAATTCGCCTTTTAACATCATGAAAAGTCACTTTCTGACCAGTAGTGTATCTCGCACCCGGTTGAGCACAAAAACATTTCTCAGTACCGTTGCAGAAAAAGCAACTGCCAGTCTCGATCTGGACGGTTTGAGAAAACTTTCATCTGCAGTTGCCACCTCTTTTGCTTGTGAATAGAATCACTGGAGATGAAATGGGCCCATTCCTTATAGAAACCGGCGTTAGATGATTCCCATTGCCGCCGGCTTCTGAGTCTCACATGCCATTTCCTGAGGAGATACTAGCCATGATTAATAAACAGCTTGTATTCGTTTCCATAACAGTACTGTCCCTGGCCGCCTGCCAGCCGACTGAGGCACCCGGTCCCGCAATAACCGTCATCGAAGGCGCCACTGTCATTGATGGGATCTCGGAGATGGCTATTGAAGACGCTGTGATCGTTATCGAGGGTGAGAGAATCCAAAGCTTGGGAAGCCGGGAGAGTCTCAGTAGTGGAATCCCCGATGGCGCACAGACCATCAATGCGGCGGGCAAAACCATCATGCCCGGCATTTTCAACCTGCACGGTCATGTGGGCCGCACAGAAGGGATGGAAAGAAGTCCTAAATATTACACTCGACAGCGAATCCAAAGAGATGCCAACGCCTACCTCTACTATGGAGTCACCCACATGATTTCGCTGGGCCTGGATTGGGAGCCGATGACCGGCTTTCGTGCCGACCAGCGGGCCGGTACCACCGGAGGGGCCCGGCTCTACACGGCCGGCTTTGGCTTCAGCATCAAAGACGGTTGGATCTCAGCTAACCCCGATCTGCATCGTCCCACCACACCGGAAGAAGCCCGCCAGATGGTGCAAGAAGAGGTTCAGAAGGAGTCAGATTTAATCAAGATCTGGGTAGACGATGGCCGTGGTACGGTTCCCAAGGTCAGTCCGGAGATCTACGGCGCCATCATCGATGAAGCTCACAAGAATGGCATCAAGGTGCTGGCCCATATCTACTAT
>JAUXKG010000051.1 GCA_030624355.1 Acidobacteriota bacterium | reverse complement strand
TGTGTGTGAATCTGTGTGTGAAAATCCTTCCAAAATCTGCTAAAGCGTGGGAAATCAGCAAAAATCTGCTAAACGCAAGTTTTGCTATTTCAGTAACTTACTGAGTTTGAGGAGGTTGTGAAACTCAGAGGTTCTGCTTAAAAGGCAGATGCTCTAACCAACTGAGCTAACGACCCATTGCTGCTCTGTTCCGGAATGGAGCAATAGTATACAGCAATTGCCATTGAGGGACTGACGGATCATTTCGGTTCATTCAATAGGGTACAATACAGACTGACACCCGGCGAACGAAGTCAGAACAGAGATCCGTACCACCAGAACGCCAAAGAACGATGACCCTTAAAACCACCCGAAGAAGCATGCTTAAGAGGCTCGGAATCGGCTCGCTGGGGAGTGGGGTGGCGGCTCTGGCAACCTACGGATATGCTTCCCGAATCGAGACACAACAGCTGCAGCTTCGAAGGGCAACTGTTCCTTTGAGGCAAATTGGCTCGTCTCTGGATGGTCTCAAAATTGTTCTCATGTCCGATTTTCATTTGTACCCCAACACACAGATCGAGTTGATTGAGAGGGCAGTGGCCATGGCAAACGAGCTCCGGCCTGACCTGATTGCGCTGGCTGGCGACTATGTCCTGGGGACGGCAGACTCCATCTTTGAACTGGCTCCTGTTCTGGGTGGGTTGAACGCTCGGTATGGGGTCTTCTCCATTCTGGGAAATCATGATCACTGGAAGGGCGAAACTATAGTACGTACCGGTTTGGAAGATTCCGGCCTGACCGTCCTGCAAAACCAGGGTCTCACCCTGACCATTGGTCGCGACTTACTCTTTCTGGCGGGAATAGACGATGGCTGGGCAGGACGGCAAGACCTCTTAAAAGGACTGGAGAACCACCCGAATGACCTGCCCACCCTGTTGCTCATGCACGAGCCGGATTTTGCAGACGCCTTCTCTGCCGACGGCAGAATCTCCCTGCAATTGTCTGGACACAGCCACGGCGGCCAGGTCCGATTCCCTTTTATCGGTTCTCCCTTCCTGCCGCCCTATGGGAGAAAGTACGACAAAGGACTCTACCGGATCCAGGATATGTGGCTGTACACCACATGTGGAATCGGCGTGACGGCCCCGGTTCGCTTCAATTGCCCGCCCGAGGTCACCGAGATTACGCTGGTCCGGGCCTAGAAGAAAAGAGGGGACAGAGAGCAGATTGTCCCCTCTTTTCTTCTCACAGGTGGGGGAGCACCTCCCGCCAGGAGTCTGCTTCCTTCAACTTGCGCTTGGCTAAGTCGGGTTCCAGCAGACAGAATGCCGCTCCGTAGAGCATCCGCCAGACGTCCGATAGCATCAAAGAGGTGCCCGGTGATAAGGAATCCAGCTGAGCCAGCAAACCCTCCAAGTCGTAGCCCATGACTTGGAGGCGTTCCCTTCCAATCCCTTTCAGATAGGACCGGCACCATGCCTTGCGGACCGGATTGACCATCGCCTTTTCCCACTTCTTGAGCGGGTCTTGACTGATGCTTTGGTATTGACTGACCCCGATCGGGTCTCCCGGACGACCCTTTAATTCCAGCTTGTGAAATGAGGCCAGCCAGTCCGGATCGAAATCCAATTCCAAATAGGAAAATATTCTTCGGAGTTCCCTTTCCGGTTCGACCAGCAACTTTTCAAAACAGATAGAAGCCGCCTCGTCGCTGCCTGTTCGGTAGGCCTCGATCAAGTTTTCCAATCCTTGGTACAGATCTACCTTGTACCGGTACAGATTCCACTTTCCGCGACCCCAGGTGCTCATGATTGAGGTCATGACCGCCAAAGGGTTCCTCCAGAGAAAGATCTTCTTGCTCTCTGGAAAGAGTTTAAAGATCTCATCCACAACGAGGTGATATCGTGGAGTCTTGTCCAGAAAGTACATCACCTCCTCCCCGGCCGCCTTGGCGTATAGCCGCTCTATCAACTCTCGAACCTCAAACAGGTAGTCATCTCGACCGTTTGGCAGCTCTTCACAAAAATCCTGGATGGCGGTGGATGAGGTCTTGTAGTCGAACTCAGCATAGATTCCCCTCCCCCTGAGGGTGTACAGATAGGGCAGCACCAACCAGGGTTCCGAGACGGTGGCCACCTGTGGGTGGGAAGCGATCAGACGCTGAAGAAGGGTGGACCCGCTGCGCGGCAGAGAAAAAAGAAAAATAAGCTTCATATCCGCGATCGGGACCTCAATGCTTCCACCGCATGAAGAACGTGAAATCGCTGGAGATGAACGAACCTGTCTTCAAACTGCAGGGAAGATGCCCACCTAACGGCCTCGGGAAAACACCACAAAAAATTTCCTCTCGAACAGGGTGAACTCCTGGACGACCTCAAATCCGACAGCGGCCATCCACTGCTTCACTTGTTCCAGAGTGATCTGCAATGCAGGATCGTCCCGGTGGGGGGCATCCGGGTGGTCCTTGTTGAAGTCGATAATCGCCACTCGCCCTGCTAGCGTGAGATAAGAAGTCAACGCCTTCAAATAGACTTCCCGGTGTTCAATGTGGTGCAGTACATCGTGAATGAGGGCCAGATCCACATCCTGAGCAGGCAGGTTTGGATCATTGAATCCCCCGCGGATCCCCTCAATATTTTCAATGTTCTCCTGCTGGGCCCGCTGATCAATATAGTTCAACAACTCCTGATCGATCTCAACAGCCAACACCCTTCCCGAAGGGGCCACAGCCCGGGCCAGTGGTCGAGAGAAGACTCCAGTTCCGGCTCCGATATCAGCAACAACATCTCCAGATTTCAGTCCCAGGTGGGTCAGCACCTGATCCCTTTTGAGATCGGCGATTCTTTCGGGCCTTTCCAGTCGATCGATCCACTCGTCAGCCGGCCGGCTACTCAATTGAGAACCGTAGCCCTCAGCCATCAGGATCAGAACTAGTAGTACATTGCCCAGCACAATCGCCTGAAAGGCTTTCAGATAAACCAAATCGCACCTCCACCGGTCAGGTTTCAGGATCCAGGAGATAAAAGAATAGGATATTCGCAACTGGAATGGAAGCGAATTGCCAGTGGCCGATTCTCAGGAAAGCAGCTTCTGAAGACGCGGGCTTTCCTCGAGAACGATGGTTTCGGTTCGGGCCGGTCCCAAAGAAATAATGGAAATGTCCGTCTCAATCAGTTCCGAAAGACGGTCCAGGTAGCTCTTGGCCTGCTCAGGCAGACTCTCATGGTCCTGGATTTGAGAAGTGCCTGTCTTCCAGCCGGGGTGGGCCTCATAGACCGGCTCCACCTCAGACAGAACACTGACTTCGGTTGGAAAAGATCCGAGTGTCTCCCCCCGATACCGGTAACCGGTACAGATCCGAATCTCTTCCAGCTCATCCAGTACATCCAGCTTGGTAATCACCAGCGTGTCGATGTTGTTGACCAGGCAAGCGTAACGAACCACGACTCCGTCAAACCAGCCACAGCGCCGAGGCCGTCCCGTCGTGGCACCGAATTCGTTCCCCGCTGTTCGAATTCGCTGACCTAACTCATCGGTGAGTTCCGTGGGAAAAGGTCCAGCGCCCACCCTCGTCGTATAGGCCTTGGCGATGCCGATACTCCCGTCGATGCTGCCGGGCCCCACGCCGGTTCCCGAGCAGGCACCACCAGCCGTAGCATTAGATGAAGTCACAAAGGGATACGTGCCATGGTCCACATCCAATTGAGTCCCCTGTGCCCCTTCAAAAAGAACATTCTTTCCACTATGGATGGACCGATTCAGATATTCCGCCGTGTCGGTCATATAGTTCAGGACGGTGGGCGCCAACCTCATGTATTGGTCGTAAATTTCCTGGGCATCGAGCGGCTCAGAATCGTAAACTCGCGTGAGAATACGGTTCTTGAGATCTAGGTTGGCCTGAATTCTTTCTTTGAAAAGGTCAGGATAGAGGAGATCCCCCACCCGGATTCCCCTACGTCCCATCTTATCTTCATAACAGGGCCCGATCCCCCGTGAGGTGGTGCCGATTTTCTCTTCTGCCCGGCTTGTCTCTTCAGCCCGTTCCAGAGCCCGATGATAAGGCATGATCAGATGGGCGCGGTTGCTGACGAAGAACCGGTCCTGCATCTCGAAGTCGGCCAGCATCTGCAGCTCTTCGGACAAGGCCGCCGGATCGACCACAACGCCATTGCCGATCACACAAATCTTGCCGGGCCGAAGAATTCCGGACGGAATCAAATGGAGGATATATTTTTTATCGTGAATGATGACGGTATGACCGGCATTGTGCCCTCCCTGATAGCGGGCAACAATGTCAAACCGATCAGTAATGAGATCTACAATCTTCCCCTTTCCCTCATCTCCCCACTGGGTACCGACAACAACTACATTAGGCATGATAAGAGAACAGGCTGGAGGGAAACCCGTCGGACTGCCTCCTCACTGTTCGGAAGTCGCCCGTTACCTTACAACTGGGCTTGAATCATTCGGGCAATATTGTCCTTGGAAGCCGCCCCTACGATCTGATCTTTGATCTCGCCACCTTTGAAGAGGAGGAGGGTGGGAATACCCTTAATATTGTATTTGGCAGAAATCTCAGCATTGTCATCGACATTCAGCTTAACGACCTTGGCTTGATCGGAAAACTCCTGGGCAATCTGGTCCACAGTAGGTGCAAGAGTCCGGCAGGGAGCACACCAAGCGGCCCAAAAATCCACTAGCACCGGTTTTTCAGAATTCAGAACCTCCTCCTCGAAGTTCTGGTCCGTCACGTCAAGAACATTCTCACTCATGTAGTCCTCCTTTGGATCGCAGCTTCTTCACAGGCCAGCTCATGTTACCATACACGAACCTGTCGACATGAAGCCTCATCCCAAAAAGTCCCTGGGACAACACTTCCTGGCGGATACCAACTATTGCCATAAAATCGTGCGGTTTGCACATGTTGGGCCAGGAGAAACTGTCGTTGAAATCGGGCCTGGAACCGGTCAGCTGACAAGGGTTCTGCTGGCCACCGCCAAAAGAGTAATCGCCATCGAGTTTGACGCCTATATGGTCCGTCACCTTCAGACCGAGCTGTTGGAGAATCTGAACGATCCGCAACATCAATTGCAGCTTTTGCAAGCTGACGTGCTGAATCTGGACTGGGATTCTGTTTTGGGGCCCACGCCGATAAGAATTATCGGTAATCTCCCCTACAACATTTCCACTCGTATACTAAGCAACCTGTTGACCGTCAAGAACCGCCTCGTGGATTGCACGGTCATGGTCCAGAAAGAGGTAGCCCAGCGCATCCTGGCAGATCCCTGCAGCAGCGATTATGGTTTTTTCACCCTGCTGATGGAGTACCATTTCCAACGGGTTCCCGGCTTTGATGTTCCCGCCGGAGTGTTTGTTCCAAAACCGAAAGTCATGTCCTCAGTGATCAAGCTCATCCCTCAAAGCCCCCCCCATCCGGTTTCAGACTATGCAGCCTTCCTCGAGCTTCTTAAGATCGCCTTCCAGCAGAGAAGAAAGACACTCTTCAACAACCTCAAATCGTGTCATCAAGCTGCCTCCCTGAGTCTTGCCCTGGAAAGCTGTGACATTGATGCTCGGGCCAGGCCCCAAGAGGTGACCTTGAAGCAATTTGTCTGCCTGGCTGAACACCTGACCGCCTGACCAGTGTCGATTGACGAGTGTCGAGTGTCGAATGACTGGGCTGACAACTGGCAACTGGCAACTGGCAACTGGCAACTGGCAGAAAAATTATTGCCAAACCTCCGAATCCGTGTCAATCCGTGTTGGTTAATCCGTGCAATCCGTGATTACCGAATCCGTGTCAATCCGCGTCAAATTCAGTGTCTGCTATACTTCCCTGCCATGACTAATAGCCTGGAAGTCATTCCGATTGGTGGCATCGGCGAGTTTGGCATGAACTGTACCGCCCTGCGATATGAGGACCAGATCATCCTCATCGATGCCGGAGCCCGTTTCCCCGGCGGCGGTTCAGGGACAGACCTGGGAATCGATATCATCGTTCCCGACATATCTTTCCTGAGAGAACATCAAGAGCAGTTGCAAGCTATTCTGCTGACCCATGGCCATGAGGATCACGCGGGGGGGATTTCCTATATTATCAATGAGATTCCTCTCCCCATTTACGCCACCCCTCTCACTTTGGGATTGGTGACGGCACGCCTGAAAGAACGTGGCCTTTATCAAACGGCTGAGCTTAGACCACTGGAGGCTCGCAAACCTCTGAAACTGGGTCCTTTTGAGATCGAACCTCTGCACATCACTCACTCTTTCCCCGATGCGCTCTGCTTTGCCATCACCACTCCGGTAGGAAGATTGATCTGGACGGGGGACTTCAAGCTGGACCAGACGCCGATTGACGGTAAACTAACTGACCTTACACGTCTTTCGCACTACGGAGAAGAAGGCGTCCTTGCCCTGTTTTCAGACAGCACCAACAGCGCGGTTCCGGGATTGGCTCCCTCGGAATTTACCGTTTACGAAATGCTTCGGACCCTTTTTCGAAAGGCCGAGAAGAAAATTATCATCTCCTGCTTCGCCAGCAGCATCCATCGCATCCAAATCATCCTGGACCTGGCTCAGGAGTTTGACCGGAAGGTGGTCGCTCTGGGTCGAAGCATGGTCTCCAACATCAAAGTAGCTGCCCAGTTGAAGTACCTCCATTTTCCGCAGGACCTGCTGTTGTCTCGAAACCAGGCCCGGAACCTTCCAGGCAACCAGCTGGTCATCCTGGCCAGCGGCAGCCAGGGAGAACCGATGGCTGCCATGAGCCGCATTGCAGTGAACGAGATGAAGAATGTGGCCGTCGAGCAGGGAGACCTGGCGATCCTCTCCGCCCGGATGATTCCGGGTAATGAAAGAGTGATCTCCAGCATGACCAACCACTTCTATCGGAGGGGTGCCCATGTTTTCGATTCACGCCGCTCATCGGTTCACGTCTCCGGCCACGGACTGCGCGACGATTTGAAGCTAATGATCAATCTGACTCGACCCCAATTTTTTATTCCGATTCACGGAGAATACAGACAGCTCAAGATCCACGCTTCTCTGGCTCACGACCAGGGAATTCCTCTGGAACGGATTCATCTTATTGAAAACGGTGATGTCTTACAGCTGTCCCACAATTCCGTCAGGATCTCAGACAAGATCAATGTGGGCAGGCGTTTCATTGACGAAGGGATTCTGAAGGAAGTGCACGAAGTGGTGCTTCGTGATCGGCGTTATCTATCCGAGGACGGATTCGTGGTGGTCATACTTCGAGTGGATCGTAGCAGTGGCGAACTCATAGGCGTTCCCGAACTTATTTCACGCGGCTTCGTATTGATGGACACCTCCGAGGAGCTCATGGAATTGACTCGAAGCGAGATTATCAAACTTGCGGAAGAAACTCCCATGGAAGAAAAGCAGGATGAAGAAATTTTCAAAGAGATTGTACGCAAGAACTTGAAACGATTCTTCAGAAAGAAAACAGGCAAAAGACCCATGATCCTGCCGGTAACGATCGAAATCTAGCCAAGTTTCCCAGACTTTCTGCTCCTGGAAGAGGTGCTGTCAGTGACAAGTGGTAAAAGTGCCTTGAGCTATGTCCGTTTATCCAAGGCAGAAAGCTGGCGAACTGTTTGGAGTGCTTTTTTTAGCATCTTCGCTTCTGCTGATTCTTTCGTTGCTCAGCTATAGCGGCCTGGACCCCTCCATCAATGTTTCCTCTCCGGCTCATGAATACGCCAACTACGTGGGCAAGGTAGGTGCCTGGCTTTCCGATTTTCTTTTCCACATTCTGGGGCTGTCAGCCTTCTGTCTGCCTTTGCCTCTGCTGTTTGTCGGTTATAAAAAAATCCGTGGCCGAGTCCTGGAATATCCGTTTGTGAAGTTCCTGGGCCTGTGCTTTACCATCATCGCCCTCAGTACCGGCTTGAACCTGTTGGATGTCAGAGTACCCGAGGATGTAAATTTCGCTCCTGGCGGGATATTCGGCATTCTCATGGCGCATCTTCTACTGGAGTATTTCAATGAACCGGGTTCCCTGGTGCTGGTAGGGACGCTGCTCATCCTCTCACTGCTGGTCAGCACGCGTTTCTCCATCTATACCAGTCTGGACTGGCTCGGCAACCACAACTGGAATCTCTTCTCGGCCACTGCAGCTCGCTACACCCGGTGGCGCGAACGAAAGAGAGAGGGCGGGAAGCCTTCCCGACTCGGCTGGGACAGGAAAACCTCGGTTTCCCGATCTGCCTCAACAAAGCCCCTGTCGCCGACTCCTCCGCTGGAGGAGGTGATCCCAGGTCAACCGGTGGAACGCCAGCAACAGCCCACGGTACGGCTGGTCGCCCCGTCTCCTGAACCCTCAGCGGAGGAACTGGCGGCTGCCGCAGCGCCTCCAGGCATCCATCCTACACAGATCATGCGCCCCTACCGGTGCCCTCCTCTCGATTTTCTGCAGACTCCCGTTGAAGACAATGCTATTGACGAACAGGAACTGATCCAGCGCTCTCAGGTGTTGGCCACCAAGTGCGCCGAGTTCGGAGTTCATGGCCGCGTCCTTCAAATTCATCCGGGACCCGTGGTTACAACCTTTGAGTTCAAACCGGATCCGGGCGTGAAATACAGCAAAATCACTAACCTGGCCGACGATTTGTGTCTGGCCTTGCGGGCAGAGTCGGTTCGAATTGATCGAATCCCGGGAAAGAATACTGTCGGGATTGAAGTCCCCAATCTAGATTGCCAGAAGATTTATGTACGGGAAATTTTGGAGTCCACGGCCTTCCAACAATCTGCTTCCCGGTTAACTCTGGGGCTGGGAAGACTGATCAACGGCAACACCTACGTCACCGACCTGACCCGGATGCCCCATCTCCTGATTGCGGGATCGACAGGCTCCGGAAAAAGTGTGGCCCTTAACTGCATGGTTTGCTCCATTCTCTATAAATCCAGTCCCCAGGAAGTCCGCTTCATAATGATTGATCCAAAACGTTTAGAACTCGGAGTCTATGCGGACATCCCTCATCTGCTGACCCCAATCGTAACGGATCCGAAACAGGCCTCCAACGCCCTGAACTGGGCGGTCAGCGAGATGGAACAACGGTACAAGCGATTGGCCCAATGGGGCGTGCGAAACGTCGACCAGTACAATGAGCTGGTGGCCAAAGGAACAGAGGGTCTTGAGGACGAGGAGCCCCTGCCTTACATTATCTTGATTGTTGACGAATTAGCAGATTTGATGATGACGACCGGCAAAGAAGTGGAAAGTGCAGTCACTCGCCTGGCCCAGATGGCGCGAGCGATTGGCATTCACCTCATTTTGGCCACCCAAAGGCCTTCCGTCGACGTATTGACCGGCCTGATCAAGGCTAACTTTCCATCTCGCATCTCTTTCCGTGTTTCTTCCAAAATCGATTCCCGCACTATTCTGGACTGTAACGGAGCCGAACAGTTGCTGGGGCACGGAGACATGCTCTTTCTTCCGCCCGGAACGTCTCGTCTGGTCCGCATTCACGGCGCATACATCAGCGAAAAAGAAATTCACCAGATCACATCGTTTCTAAAGGAGCAGGCCACTCCTGAGTACCAGGAGGAGGTGCTGGCTGGTGTTGAAGACAAGGAGCCCTCCCTGATCGACGTTTCTGATCTTGAAGATGCCCTCTACAATGAGGCTGCGCGATTTGTGGTGGAAACCGGCAGGGCGTCTACTTCTCTGCTTCAGCGCCGCCTGCGAATTGGTTACGGGCGAGCTGCCCGCCTGCTGGATATGATGGAGCATCAGGGACTGATCGGCCCCCCCGAGGGAAGCAAGCCTCGCAAAGTGCTGGTTTCCTCGGAACAGCTTGATGACGTACAATCAGACTAGGAGTCTGTCCGAGTAATAGGCTCCTAATCGCTCAACCGATCTGAATCTGCGCAAACTCCGCTTCAGCACCCTTTCTGTTTGTTCTGGAATTCGCTATTATGTAAAGCATATGGGAAGCGTTATAGCTTCTTCTCTTCTGACTCTTTTCATGGTTTTCGGTTGGGCTCTAGCTGAAAACACTGGGAACGAAGCTCGATTTCGTGTGGCCGTCGACACGGTCGTTCTCCGAGTAACCGTGACCGATCCTCTGAACCGGTATGTACTGGGGCTCGAAAAGGACCATTTCAAAGTCTATGAAAATAAGGTCGAACAGCCTTTGACTCACTT
>JAUXKG010000164.1 GCA_030624355.1 Acidobacteriota bacterium | reverse complement strand
AGGCGCATCTTCACGGTCGACGTTGCCAGAACACTGGCCGCCTACCTCGGAACCAGACCACCCTCGGGGGCAACGGGTACAATCCTGCACGAAGTCCTGAACCAGTAACTCCAGGATGACCGCCGGATCGAGCCGGCACGATTTTTTGGAGGACAGTGTCCCCACTAGGGAGTCCTGGCCCTCCGTCTAGGAAGATTCGAATCCGGATGTTCGTTCAAAAAGATCGTGAACTGGAATTGGACTCCCCAGTCCGGACTCGAATCAGTGAGTCCAATGGGAATGGCAACCTTTGCCTCAGTCCGTTGGCCCAAATTGAAAATCACCTCGGGCGCTATAAACAGCTCTGTTTCCTCCTCTGTTATATTCGACTCCCCGAAAAGTTCCACAGTCGGGTACAGGAACCGGTTCAAATGAAACACAGCGGCCATCGCGTATTCAAGAATGTTCTCGTGCCCGTCTTCCTCTTTGGGGAAATTCGGCAGCATAGCTGAAATTGCCGAAAAGAGTCGCCCGCCTCAGTTCCTGCGTTGCAAAGAGTCCGGCAGCCACTTCCGTCGCTTCACCTGCGAGCTCATCGCCACTGTCTCCAGTTGGAGCACCCACTTCAAAGTTGGCCCCTAGAGTCGGGATTCCCTCCGGCGTGGGCAACAGAGCTCGGAATCCAAGCTCCAGATCTCCCAAGCCGTTCAGTGAACGGGATTCGGCAGGATCCAACAGGAGATAGGGAACGGATACTTCTATATGTGACCAACCCGTGAGTGGCATTTCGATCCCTACTTCCGGAACCAGGTAGAACTTGTCACCATTAGCCAGATTGAACATTTGTGGAGTCACTTCCAAGATGAACACCTCTACAGGATGGGCATACTCGGTATTGATGGGCTCGTATTTGTGCGCCTGTAAAACGCAAACGGACAGGGTCATGATCCAGAAAACAATATGCTGACTTCTACGCATAGAACACACTCCTCTAGTAAATTGACTGAGCGTCCTGTAGGAAAATTTGTGAAGGGAGGCTAGCTCAGATGCGGGGAGGTGGTAAGAACGGTTTGTTTGCCCGGTTCAGTTGGCAAACAAGGATGTCAGCAAGACTCCAAGATACTTTCGACCGATTGATCAATGAACCGTCAGGAAACAGTATCGCCTCAAACGAAGCCAGAACCACCAGAGGTTCATCAGGGTCACTGCAACCCAGTTTGAGCTGACACGCGGACTCTTTTGATGACATGTTTTGTGCTTTGAGTGCGCACACTTGAGGACAGCAACAGCTCTCTTGACTCATGGCACAGGTCCCAGAGGGTGTTGCTGATCCAGCTTTTGAGTACACAAACAGCGCTTCTGGCAACAAAAGCAGCGCCAGTAGAACAAGGCATGAGACTTTGAGCCAGAGAGTACCTCTCATTTACAAATGATGGCACGATTGACGGTCTACGATCCAGTCAGCCGTTCGTTTTCAGTATGGAAGGCCCATAGTGATGATTGCACAGGAGATACTCGGCAGGGCGGGAAATTGGACTGCTTGGCTTGCTGTCATTCCGCCAGACTTCCCTGGTCGGAATGGCTATTTTCTTGTGGCTGTTGGCGAAAATATTCTCGTATCAGGCTGAACTGCTCCCGGGCAATTCCGGTGCGCATCAGATTCCTATGAGCCACAGCCGAATTGTGCCTGCCCTTCAAATACCAGCCGATATGTTTGCGCGCCACCCGAACACCCTGATGTTCGCCGTAGGAGCGATGCAGTTGGGTCAGATGCCGCTGCATGACCTCGAGGACCTCCAGTGGTCCCGGAGCCGGGATCAGTTTACCCGTATCCAGGTAATGCCTGATCTCGCGAAATATCCAGGGATTGCCCTGGGCTGCCCGGCCAATCATCAGGCCGTCTGCCCCGGTGAATGCGAGTACCTCAGCGGCTTTTTGCGGTGTCTCAATGTCGCCATTTGCAAAGACCGGAATGGAGACGCTCTGGCAGATATCCCGAATGGTGTCGTATTCAACCAGGCCGGTAAAGCGGTCGGAACGGGTTCGCCCATGCACGGCCAGGGCGGCGATACCGGATTGTTCCGCAATGCCTGCGATCGTCGCCCCGTTTCTTTGCTGTGGATTGGGCCCGGTCCTGATTTTCAGAGTGACCGGTACATCCACCGCCGAAACGACGGCATCCAGTATGCGGGCGACCTTTTCGGGATCGGACAGCAGCGCAGAGCCGGCAAGTTTGTTGCAGACTTTCTTGGCCGGGCAACCCATGTTGATGTCTATGATGTGTGCGCCTCGGGCTACGTTGTAGCGAGCCGCATCCGCCATCCATTCCGGATCGCTGCCAGCGATTTGCACGGCGACCGGGCTTGGCTCGCCTTCAAAGTCAGCGCGCAGGCGTTCCGTTTTCGTGTCTCTCAAGGCAGGATTGGCTGCGAGCATTTCCGAAACCAGGTAACCCGCGCCCAGTTCACGACACAGCTGGCGGAAAAACCGGTCGGTGACGCCGACCATTGGTGCCAGTGCCAGCGGGTTTTTTATCGAATAAGGGCCAATCTGCATTGGAGTCGTGTCCAGCTCTCAGCTCAGGGCGCCAAATATTTTGAAGCCAGCCACCCAGGTCCCCATCGCGGAACCGAGGTTCGAGAGAAAGAATACCAGCAAAGTCCGCGTTGCCGGGTTTCTGAACCAGCCCTTCAGTGTCGTGATATCGAAACGAAGGTTTTCCAGGTCCGACACACGGGGTTTCCTGATCCAGGATTCAACCAGGCCGGTGACCATGCCGGCCGCGATGGTGGGGTTGAGCGAAGTCAGCGGCGCCGCCAAGATGGCGCTGAGGACCGTCAGGGGATGACCGCGTGCAATCAAGGCGCCCAGCGCCGCAAGTCCGCCGTTGACAGCTACCCAGATGAAAACCAGTCGCCAGCCGAGTTCGGGGCTGCGGGAAAAACCGACATAGAATCCGGCCAGAACCAGCACCATGATGGCCCAGGGGATAAGGCGCGGCCATATGGCCCGCCGGGGCATTTTCTCAAGCCGTTCACGTTCGTCGGTAGGAGGTTCAGAGCTAGTCTCCAGGTGACCTGATAGTCCTTCCATGTGCCCTGCGCCGATTACGACCAGCACTTTGCGGCCAGAGGCGCCGGCGTTTTCCTGCCGCAGGCGTGCAGCCATGTAGCGATCCCGCTCAGCGATCAGGGCCTCGAACAATTCCGGGGACATCTCGGCGAACTCGGCAATTGTGGATTCGAGGATATCGCCCTGTTTGAGCTTCTCGATCGACTCCTCGTCAATATCTTCCGAGCTGACCATCCCCAGCGCCAGACCGGCCATCAGGTAAAGGCGCTTGTACCAGGGAACGCTGGCATAGCTGCGCCGCAAGGTAGTTGCCAGGTCGCGGTCCACTAGCTGGAGAGGAAGGTCGCGCTCCTTTGCGGCAACGATGGCTGCACGCAGTTCGGCACCGGGTTCGATGCCGAACTGCTCTGCAATGCGGCGTTGGTAGGCGCTGAGTGCGAGCTTGACCATGACCAGACCGGCCTTGCCTTCGCGGATGACCTTATACAGGTCGAGGTCGGTCCACTTGCGTTCACCGGTCAGCGCGTCGAAGCGGGACTGGCACAGCTCAACGGCAATGGCGTCAAATTCACCTGTGCTGGCCAGTTTTCTGACCGCTTTAACCGAAGTCCTGGAGACATGGGCTGTTCCGATGATGGTGAATTCGACCCCGTCGCGAATTACGCACCTTATAGGCTGCTCATCTTCAACCGTGTCCGGGCTGGTTTCGGTCTGAAATTCTTGCGACATGAATTAGGCCTGTGAAATAAAGGGCGCAAGGATACCTTATTTGGGGCGGTTAAAGCAGCGTCAGGCTGAATTTAACCGCCAGATATATCGGTGGGAACGGCTCAAAAACCGTCTTTCTTCTTTCGCTTCGGCTTTCTTGTCCATTTTTGGCGCCTTGGTGCAAAAGTGTGAAAAGCACCAGGCCGTACTCGTAATCACCACTCCGACGATCCGAGTCCCATCGGGTGATTGGCGGATTCCATGCCACCCTGGTCCCACTGTGTCTTTCATCCTGATCTGGGCAGATCCCTCACTACTCCCTGAACACTTCGAGGCCAAGTAAGCAAATTTCTCGGAGCAAGAGGATCTGTCTTCTGTGGCCTTTATCTTGTGATGGGTCTCATCGCTTATCAGATGTGGCTGGATGAGTTTTCGCTGCTAACGGCGTCATGAGCAATCTGCCGAATCCTGGAGTCACTGTCTTCCAGATAAGTGGTCAATATTTCGACTACCCGGGGGTGAGCTATTTGCGTCAAAGCAAAAGCAGCACTGGCACGTACCCGTGGATCCCTTTTTTTGCGTAGCGAGAAAAAGCGTCTTGGAATCATGATCTGAGCGAGTGGTTCGATACTGGTTGGGTCGCCGATCCGTCCGAGTGCCTGGCAGCAGGCGATCAGACGCTCACTTTCCTTACAGGAGTCGAGTAGAGAAATAAGAACCTCCACTGCTGTGGTTGGCTTGATCTTTCCCAGAGAAGCAATGGCGGCCACCGCTATAGTCACCTCCTTGTGGTGAGCACAATCTACCAGCAGTGACGTCAAGTTCTCGTCCTTCAACCGTTCAATGAGTTGAAATGTCGCTTGCCGCACGCTGAAGTGCTTGTCTTCAACGGTGTAGGCCAATTCTTTTTTAAGATCTTGGGTCACTCCGTCAATGATCTCCAAGATTCGTACGCGCTGCTCGGGGGAGCTCTCAAGCACCAGTTCACGTCTGAGAAGGACGCTTGCCTCTCGTCCCAACTTGCCCAGCAGTTGACTAGCAATTTGTCTGATCCTGGGACCATCTTCCCTTTTAACGATCTCTATGAGCATGGGCAATGCCAGAGAGCCTAAACCGTCCAGCAATTGCACGGCTTCCTGCATCCGGCTGGTGTCCTGAGAGCTCAGGTCTTCCAGAAGTAACTGCTGAGCTTTCGGCTCTAGTCCGTGAAAGAAAATGCCTTCCTCCAGCTGGACCGGTTGATCTCTCTCCTTCCGTAGTTGTTGTTGACGCTTGCGCAGAGGCACAAGGATTCGAACGGCCTGCCCATAGTCACCAAACTGGATGAGACTGGTCACAGTTCGGGAGAGCAAGGAAGCCGTCTCTGCGAGAATTCGAGAATCTTCTTCTTTCGCCAAAACACTGAGAAGTGGATCTGTAATCAGTCCAATCCATTGAGGTCGAGAGGTAATGAACCCTTCGTCCAGCAAGCCATCGCAGGTATGGATCACCTCGGTTCGAATCGGCGGCGTCTGATGTTCGAAGTCGTGAAAACACTGGCCAATAATTTGCCGAGCCTGTTCCTCATCCGCCATGGGATCGGTCAGCCTGTCGGCTACCGATTCGAAGAACTCGTGGGTGAGTTCCACCCCTTCAGCTGCAACTTTCAGTATTGTGTCACTAGCCTGTCTGGTCGTATTAAGCTCCCGATCATCTTCAGACGCAATCCGCCCAGCAGGCTCTTCCAAATCTCGGTGGGCAAACGTTTTTGTGGCAGTTTCGAGTTCAGGTGAAGGTCCAACCTCGGTCTGCAATTTCTCTGGGGCTGTGGATATGTATTCGGTAGTCGAGGACACCCGTGGTCCGCCGGTTCCACGCTGCTGTTTGAGCTCAACATGAGGAAGGTCTTGTTCAGCTGAAACATGCTGCCAGAAACCCGTGCCAATTTTTTCATCACTAATCCGACCAAAAGTCTCCATCATCAGGCTTAATTCCTGTTCGGTGAGACCTGGGGAAAAGGTAATGCTCCTCAGCTGCAAGCGCCTCATGAGTTGGAGAAAGGCTGTGACAGTGGACTCGTGCTGTGTCATATCCACTCGTTCGCCATTAACTAAAACCGAATCCGCCAGGTACGTGATATGGAGTCGTATATTCTTCCTCAGGACTTGGTCGATTGATGTTCCAAGATGTCCCATAGCATCAATCATGGCCTGGCTCCCGGGTGAGCTGCGCTTGCTCTCCTCAACAGCGGTCAACAATGCGCCAATAATCTCAGGAAGATTCGCCAGAGTGTCCCAATCCAAGGAATCCACAATACGGAGTTGTGAGATTGAGTCCTCAGGTCCACCCCCCTTACCGTCTCCAGACAATTTCTCTCCTGTATAGTGCGCAGCCTCTTCTACATCGAAGATCTTGTCGTTGTGAGCCTGTTGCAGGTCCCCGTAAAGTTGGGCCTTTTCCTCGTTGGTTGAACGCTGGTAGTGGT
>JAUXKG010000383.1 GCA_030624355.1 Acidobacteriota bacterium | reverse complement strand
TGGGATGATCACCTTGCTGGTCTCCCGAGCCGGCTGGGTCCAACGACTGCTGGGCGTGATCATGAGGCCGGTAGGTGGTCGGCTGGGAGTTTTCTCGGTCAAGCATCTTTCAGTGAAGCCTCACCGAAGCTTCGGGTTTCTGCTGATTGTGGCTCTGGTCGTCAGTGTCAGTATCTATCCCACGATCACCAGCAGGTCTTTCGAAAACAAGGGCCTTCGTGGGGCGCGGGTCCAGATGGGAGCACAATCACTGGTGACCTTGAATGCTCCCGATCTGGTGGATGTTGAACAGCTGCGTGGAGGATTGAGAGTTCAATTGGAAGCCCTTCAGCCGAGGGTGGAGAACATCTTGAGCGAAGTGCGCAAGTTGGAAGGCGTTCAATCCGTTACCTACATGCTAGAAGCGATACTGCCCAACTTTTTTCTCCCCAATTACGGGCTTCGTGGAGTCCCCATCTTCCTGATTGACGACGTGGATGCCTATCTCGAGAATGTCTATTCCGAACCTGAACTGGGCATCGGCGGTACCTTTGAAGAGCTGGTGAGCCGTCTGAAGGCGGGCGAGTTGTTGACCTCCCCTCCGGTGGCCGACTTCTGGCGGTTAAAGTCAGGCAGCGTTCTGCCGGTGGGAATGGACGAGGAACGGCGGGTGGTTTCGGCCCGTGTGGCCGGCAGCCTGGCCTTTCTTCCCGGGACTCCCCCGCGCACGGTGACCGATCGGCAGGGCTTTGTTGAGGCTCGGGTCGACTACCTGAACTATCTGTTCAGCCAGAACGCTTATCTGGTGGCCGTCGCTAACAGTCCTGAACTGGAGGAGATGGTGGTGTTGGTGCCCCATGTGATTCTGCTGGTGAATGCCAAGCCCGGGGCTTCTCTGGAGCAGGTTCAGCGGGACATCGTTCGACTCCTGCCCTCCCCCCCGATCGGATTGCACGATCTGCCTGCCGAGGTCCGAAAGGTAGGCAGTGACATGTTTATCGCACTGGCCCTGGAAAACATGCAGATCTACCTGGTGGGAGGGTTACTGTTGGCCCTGATCGCCATCCTGTCGGTGGCCCTGGTCAATTACACTGAGGATCGTCACACACTGGCTCTGGTGCGAATCCGGGGCACATCGCCTGTTCAAATGTGGCGTTTTTTCGTGGCCATGCTCATTGCCCCAGGTCTGCTGGGCCTTGTTTTGGGCGGACTAGTCTCCCTGCTGGCCGGTTATGGGCTGGCCAACCGAATTTGGAACCTGCGAGAGATTCAGACAGCCGTGCAGTTGTTGCCCACCCGCCTGGTTCTCTCTCCACTCAGCGGCGCAATCATTGTTCTGGTTCTGATCATGCTGTTGGGTGTGGCCTGCATTTTCAGCTGGTGGGTTTTTCGGCGGACGGCGCGCGAAACGGCCACTGAACGATGAACTTCAACGTCACGGTGTACAACCTGTCGACTGGAGGTTGCTAGCAGCATGTCATCACAATCCTTCTTTTCTACTAGGGGTGTCTCCGTGAAGGTTGCCAGCCTGCGCAAGAAGTACCAAACGGCAGCCGAAGAGATTGAAGCCTTGTCCGGAGTGGACTGGTCGGTTCAAGAGGGAGCCGCTGTTGCCATCATGGGACCCAGCGGCTGCGGCAAGACCACTCTGTTGAACCTGTTGGGAGGCGTGGATCGGCCTTCCAGCGGCGAGATTATCGTCGACGGCCAGGACTTGAACCAATCAAGTGAACGGGCGCTGGAACGATACAGGCTCCTGAAGGTCGGCTTCGTTTTTCAGTTTTTCAATCTCATCCCCACCCTGACTGCTCTTGACAACCTGGAACTGCCGATGATGGTAGCCGGTGTCGAAGAGGAGCCGCGCCAGCAGCGGGCACTAGCCCTTCTGGAGATGGTCGGAATTGGGGAGAAGGGAAAGAAGCGCCCGGAACAACTCAGCGGAGGGGAACAACAGCGGGTAGCCATTGCTCTGGCTCTGGCCAATGATCCAGCGTTGATTCTGGCCGACGAACCCACCGGCAATCTGGACAGCGTCAATGGCAAGGCCATTGCGGGGCTGCTGGAGTCTTTGGCCAGAGAATTCAACAAGACCGTTATCATGGTGAGTCACGACCCTCAGGCAGTGGAAATCTTTCCACAGGTGTACTCGATGAGAGATGGCGCTTTTGTGTCGCTCTAGAAGCCTGTCCGAGTAATAGGTGGGGTCGCGCGGAGGTGCTCTCTCGGTGTGCAGAAGAGTGATGTCGATTGCCGTTCTACCGGTACTGGTTGTCGGGATGTCTTTGTTGCTGGTCTCCCAGCTGCCGGCGACAACCGGAAGTGCTGCTCCTCAGGCACAGTTGTCCCAGACGGTCGTTACCAGTGGTCAGCTGGACCTGATCAGCCGGCAGACTAACGACTCATACCGGCGGATCTTGAAGAAGGCCTATCTCGGTTATCTCGGACTGAATCGTACCCACCAGCGGCCGGAGTCGGACCCGTTTCCCGCCGACACCATGTTCGTTGATCTGAATCAGCGTCTGCAAAGGGAGGTGGAGCCGCTGCTCAAGAGGGGGAAGGAGTTGTCACGGATTCATCTGCGGCTGGTGGGAGACCGGGCCTATCTGGATCAGTTCACCCTTCAGGAACAGCGACTCAAGGGACTCATGTTCTCCAACAGTGAAAGATATGAGGAGGCCCGCCGAAATCTCCAGCAGGCGGCGGGATTGGCGGAAGAAGCCGGTGACCTCAGAGCGCTGATTCACATTCTGAACAATCTTTCCTACTGTGAGTTTCACCTCCAGGAGATCGATGAGGCCATCCGGAATCAACAGCGGGCAGTGGAGCTTTCCCAAACGATCGGTGAAGCCGAAACGCTGGGTCTTTCCCTCTACAACCTCGGTTGGATTCATTTGAACAGCGGACTGTTGGAAAGTGCCGTGCCCTTGCTGCGGCGAGCGGCCCAAAGCAGTGAAACAGCTCATCGTCCGGTGCAGCAGGCAGTGGCTCTGATCAGTTTGGGAGCCATCCAACTTCATCGGGGTCAGTTGGCCGAGGCTGGCCAGAGCCTGACCCGGAGTCTGAAACTCTCCAGAGAGATCAACAGTCTGCGTTATCGAGCCATGTCGGCTTACAATCAGGCCCTTGTTCTGGCGGGACAGGGCCAGTTCTCAGCCTCTGCTCAACTGGTGGAGGAGGTGCTCTCCATCCTGGAAAGCTATGGTGAGCGGGTCTTTATGAGGGGGGAAAGGGAGCTCACCAGACGGCGAGCGGCGGGATTGTTGCAGTGGCTGAGTGCCAGGGCACCGGAGACAATCGACCTGGCGTCCCTCCAGCCCTCAGCGGCCCAACTCTCTGAGATGCCGGAGAGCGGCGGCCTCCACTCTCATTTCTCACACATGGTCACCACCTTTTCGTCCTCTGGTGAGGTTTCCCAGATTTCTGCTGAAGCCGAAGAGCCTCAGGGAAAGGTCTCTGTTCGTGTGACCATGCAGGAAGCGGAGAGTCACCCAAAGGGAGTGTTT
>JAUXKG010000117.1 GCA_030624355.1 Acidobacteriota bacterium | reverse complement strand
TGGTGCGAAGTTGGCCGCTTCCGCTGACGAGTGTTCCACCTTCCAGTGCAAGGTCGTACATGATTCACCCTGATGTAGTGTAGTCGGGTAGTTACCTCTCAGCCCAGGCCAGAGCGATCCCCCCACCTTGATAGGCGATATCTCCACGAATATTAGTTGTTAAACCTCTGACATGAGAACCCCAGGCTTGAGTCACCGGCAGGTGACCCAAAAAAATAAAGTGCGGATCTTGATTCATGATTTCAAGCGCCTCTCGATACAGATCTTTTCGCTTGCCGGTTTCGACTGTCCCTCTGGCCTGTTCCACTAGCTTGTCAAAGTCGGGATTGTTGTATTGGCCCCAGTTGCTGGGGGAACTGGAGTGGTTGTAGGTGTACAAGACTTGATCCGGATCCGGGTAGACTCCTATGTGCCCAGGGTTGAGTTCAAAGTTATGAGTCCTTTCCCGGGCAATGTGAGTGGCACGGTCCATAATCTCCAGATCCACGTCAATATCAATGGCCTTGAGCTGAGCCTGAATCCAAGTGGCAAGATTCAGTATGGGAGTTTCGTTGCGTACGATGGCACTGAGCTGAAGACCTCCCGAATACCCGGCTTCTTCCAGCAGCGCCCGAGCTTTTTTCAGGTCTGGTCTTCGGTAGGGATCTTCCAACTCAGCAACGTACCACTTCGAGCCGGGTGTATAGGGTTGAGCTTCGGGTCGGGACAGTCCCCAACAGACACCTTGCATGATGGCCTCCTTGTCCAGAGCGTGGCCAATCGCCTGCCGTACCCGGGGGTCTTTCAGAGGGCCTTGCTGGGTTTGAAAGTTGAGGTAGAGCGCGCGGCTTCCCGGTTTGATCGCCAGGGTAATTCCTCTGGGGGGATTGCCGAGCAATTCTGGTACGATCGAGAAGGGCAGACTGAAGGCGAAATCAAGATCTCCGGCCAGAAGGGCTGTGTAGCGGACGGTATCGTCCACAACGGGCCGGAAGATCAGCTCTTGGGCAAGAGGAAGATCCTTTTTCCAGTAGTTGTGGAAACGTCTGACTTTAAGATATTGACGCGGTTTCCATTCGACAAATTCAAAGGGACCCGTGCCGACAGGTTGGTTCGTGCCAAAGGTCTCGGGTGGAATGATAGGGGCGTTGCCGCCAAAGTAATTCGCTCCGAATGCGGCGTAGGGCACCTTGAGGTGGAATCTGACAGTGTACCTATCAACTACCTCAATCTGTTTGACCATGTTGAAATTTCCACGCTTGGGAGATTGAGTGGCAGGATCGATGATGTGGTCGTATGATTTCTTCACATCATCAGCCACCAGTTCGCGGCCATTGTGAAACATGACCCCTCTCCTGAGAAAGAAGGTATGTTCGATGGCGTCGTCCGATACCGTCCAGGATTCCGCCAAGCCCGGAGAAACCTCTCCGTTCTTATCCAGTTCGATCAGACTTTCGGTGATGACACTCAGAACCTGATTGGTCGGATTCCCAGTTTGCCGGTGAGGATCCAGGCGCTGTATATCGGCAATCATGCCGAGCACTAGTGTGCCACCATGCTGCTTCTCTGTGCCAGAGCTTCCACAGCCAGACAGAGTCAAGAGAATGGCAAGGCCGATCGATGGCAGAAAACGGTCTTCACGGGCGGGTCGGTGGCCACCTGATGTGGCACTATTCGAGCGTAATCCTGGGGTTGACATACCTGTAAAGAACATCAACAAAGGAATTGACACTAAGGAAAATCAAGGCAAATGTCAAAATGAGTGCTTGGACCAAAGGATAATCGCGGCTATAGATTGCTTCAACTACGAGACTTCCGACTCCGGGCCAGGAAAAGATGTACTCAACGATCACTGTTCCACCCAGTAGCCTGCCAAACTGGACACCGATCACTGTGATGATGGGCACGAGAGCATTTCTAAGAGTGTGCTTGAAAATGACCAGACCCTCCGGCAATCCCTTGGCGCGGGCAGTTTGAACGTACTCCTTACCCAGTTCTTCCAACATTTCAGCACGTGTCATGCGGGCGATAAGAGCCGCCATTCCTGCTCCCAATGTGAGGGAAGGCAGAGCCAGGTATTGCAGACTGTCCAAGGGGGCCGTGAGCGGGCTGGCGTAACCGGATGAAGGGAGAACGCCAAGCAAGAGACTGAAGACCAGTATGAGCAGGATTCCCAGCCAGAACTGAGGCAGAGCGCTGCCCAGCAGGGCGAGTCCCATGAAGAAATAGTCGTAGAAGGTCCGGCGTCGAACTGCGGCGATGATGCCTGCTGGTAGAGCGATCAGCAGTGCAATGAAGGTGGCGGAAAAGCTCAGCAACAGGGTTGCCGGGAGCCGCTCCAGAATCAAATCCAGAGAGGGTCTTCCCATCTGGATTGACATTCCCAAAACTCCCCGCAGCACCCTGCTCAACCACAGAAAGTACTGAGTGGGAAGAGACTTGTTTAGGCCCAGAGACTCCTCGTGGGCCGCCCGAATCTCCGGGGTCAGAATTTCATCGGCAAAGAGATAGTCGATGGGATCGCCGGGGATGAGATGGATCAGCGAGAAGACCAGAACAGTGACCAAAAACAAGAGGGGAATCGAGATGAAAATGCGATTGATGATGTACCGCCACATCGATCGAGGCACCTCAGCGAAAATAACAGGCAACCCAGTGCTCGGGTGTTCGTTGCTCTAGAGAAGGGTGCTCTATCTCACACTCGGGTCGGGCCAGGGGACAGCGATCCTGAAACACACATCCCCTGGGTTGGTCGATCACATCAAGCAGGTCACCCTTTAGAGGCTGCGGACAATAGTCAGGGAGAGGTTCGGGCTCCGGAATGGCCGAGATCAGCGCCTCCGTGTAAGGGTGCAGGGGAGTGGTGAACAACTCCTCCACGGGGGCCGCTTCAACAATTTTTCCTCTGTACATGACAGCCACTCGGTCACAGAAGTGCTCAACTACGCTCAAGTCGTGAGCAATGAACAGGTAAGTCAGGTTCCTGCTTTCCTGCAGCCGTGTGAAGAGATTTAAAATTTGAGCCTGAACCGATACATCCAAAGCGGAAACGGGCTCATCTGCAATTACCAGATCAGGATCCAATGCCAGGGCTCGGGCGATACTGATTCGCTGGCGCTGTCCGCCACTGAACTCGTGGGGATAGAGCTGGCTATGTCTAGCCTCAAGGCCCACCATCTCCAAGAGTTCGACTACCCGATCCTCTATCCGAGAGCGGGGCACGATCCGATGTAACCGAAGAGGGTTGCCTACGATCTTCCCAATCCTCAGACGGGGATTCAAGGAGGTAAAAGGGCTCTGAAAGACCATCTGGATGTGGCGCCGAAGTTTCGAAAAGTTGCCTTCAGACAGGTTCAGGATCTCCTCCTTTTTGAAGTAGATTTTTCCCTGAGTGGCCTGAATCAGACGTGTGATGAGTCGTGCCGTCGTCGATTTTCCGCTGCCGCTCTCACCTACCAGCCCGAAGGTCTCGCCTTGTCGAATCGAGAAGCTGATCCCGTCAACTGCTCTGACTTGCTGCCGGTCTTTTCCCTGAAAAAGAGACTTCCTGAGGGGGAAATACTTGGTCAGATTTTCGACTTGAAGAAGTGTTTCAACCATCAGCTAACCTTGGGAGTAGAGGTGACACGCGACGGAACCCCCTTCTTCGGTGCACAGCGATGGACACTCCCGGGAGCAGAGGTCCATGACATGCTCACAACGGGGATGAAATCGACATCCACGAGGAGGGTACATCAAACTGCACAGGCTCCCGGGAATGGGTTCCAACAGTTTTCGTCGTACTTTGCGACGCGGCAGTGCCCGCAACAGGCCTTGGGTGTAAGGGTGCAGGGGGCGTTCAAAAAGAGACTTGCTGGTTCTCAGTTCCACGATTGAACCGGCGTACATGACAGCTATTCGATCGCACAGAACCGCTGCCACACCCAGGTCATGGGTGATAAAAATCAAAGCCTTGGTGGACTGTTTGAGAAGTTGTCGGAGAAGGTCCAGGATTTGGGCTTGAATGGTGACGTCGAGCGCTGTCGTAGGTTCATCGGCAATCAGGATGTCGGGATCGCAGGCCAGGGCCATGGCGATCAATACCCGCTGGAGCATTCCTCCACTAAACTCGTGAGGATAGCTTTTCAGACGCTGACCTAGGTTGGAAATGCCAACCCTTGCCAACATCGATTCAGCCTGCTGATAGGCTTCCTTTCTCCCCATTTCACTGTGGACCATGAAGCATTCAGCGACCTGTTCAATTACCGTGTAAGAGGGATTCAAGGCAACCGTGGGCTCCTGCGAGATCATCGAAATCCTTCGTCCTCTCAAGGTCTGCATTTCACTCTCGGGTTTCTTCAACAGATCGGTACCTTTGTAGAGAATCTGGCCGTGGGTGATCTTGCCTGGCTGGGGGACCAGCCTTATCAGGGATTTGGCCAGCACACTCTTTCCGCAACCGCTTTCACCCACAATGCCCAACGTTTCCTGTCTGTTGAGCTGAAAGGAGATACGGTCGACTGCGGTCAAGGTGCCTTCACGCAAGTAGAATTTGGTCTCCAGCTCGCGAACATCCAGCAGCAGATCAGACATGAGCTCGCCGCTCCTGAGAAAGGCGTGGGTCCAAAATGTCTCGCAAGCCATCTCCTAAAAAGTTGAATCCCAGAACGGCCAGAGTAATTGCCAGACCCGGGAAAATGGCTGCCCAAGGGTAGATGATCATATAAGTGCGGGCATCGTCCAAGATATTGCCCCAGCTAGGGGTGGGTGGAGGGATTCCCAGACCCAGGAAGCTCAGCGAGGATTCAGCGATGATCGCATGAGCAAAATCGAGGGTGGCCTGGACAATCAGAGGCGACAGACAATTGGGAAGAATTTGGCAACAGAGAATCCGAATCTTTGTTTCACCTTGAACTCGAGCGGCCTCGACATACTCCTTTTCACGTTCCTGTAAGGTGGAAGCTCGAACCAAACGGGCAACCGGAGCAGAACCTCTGATGCCCAGCGCGATCGATACACTGTAAAGAGAAGGTCCGAAAGCAGCCACCAGAGCGACGGCCAGCAGCAGCCCGGGAAAAGCCATGATCGCGTCAACCAGACGCATTATCAGGTTGTCTGCGACCCTGCCGAAGTATCCGGCCGCCGATCCCAACGGAATCCCCAGACCAAGACCCAGGCCGACCGTCAGCAGACCCACTGTCATCGAGATCCTGACTCCATAAATGACACGGGAGAAAAGATCGCGTCCAAACTGGTCGGTGCCAAAAGGGTGATGGATTGACAGGGGCGCTAACCGATCACTGATCGATATTTCGTTCGGATCGTACAGTGCCAGATGAGGAGCCAATCCGGCTACCAGTAACAGAAAAAGGACAACAAGAGCCCCGATGAGAGCCGCTGGGTTGTCAGTCAGTTGAGTCAACCAGATTCGAGGGGCAGGGTGGAAGCTTGGCAGTGGACTCGGTGAAGGGATGGGATCGGGGGGGCTTGTGTTGCGGGAGTTCTCCCAAGAGTGCATCAGGACGTTACAGTATAGCCGATCCCTTCAAAGCGGGCTAGCGGGTGGAACAATCCAGATTTCCTTTTTAATCTTGCCCTGGAGAGGAAAAAAGGGGACAGTCTAGGCTGTCCCTCTTTTGCTTGTTTAAGAATCGTTGACAAGAGGGTGGGCGAGCTCGATCGAACGTCGGGCTTAGGGAATTTCTCTTTTAATAGTCGGAGGAGTTGCATGAAAGAGATCCGCTGTATCGCCTTTGATGCGGACGACACTCTGTGGCACAACGAGGAGCTATTTTGCCAGACCGAGGAGAGGTTTAAACAACTGTTGGCCAAGTATCACAGTCGGGAATGGATCAGCCAGCAGTTGTATGAGACTGAAGAGAAGAATCTGCTGCACTTTGGATACGGCATCAAGGGATTCACCCTGTCGATGATTGAGACCGCTATCCAGTTGACGGAAGGACGCATCCAGGGAGAGGAGATTCAACAGATCATCGACTTTGCCCGGGACATGCTTCACCAACCCGTTCGTCTGCTTCAGCATGTAGAGGAAACAGTGGTCCGACTGTCGCAAAGTCACAATCTCATGGTAATCACCAAAGGAGATCTCTTCGACCAGGAGGCGAAGATTGCCAGGTCGGGACTGGCAGAGTATTTTTGCCGAGTCGAGATCGTAACAAAAAAGGATGAAGCGGTTTACCAGAAAATTTTGCACAAACATGAGATTGCTCCACGACACTTTCTGATGGTGGGGAACTCTCTGAAGTCCGATATCTTGCCGGTCCTGGCCATCGGAGCTCGAGCAGTCTATATTCCCTATCACACCACTTGGGAGCATGAGGCGGTGGAAGGCCATGATGCCCGAAAGCTCATCGAGATGAAGCACATCGGCCGTCTTCCGGAGCTGTTTTAACCCAGGCTCCTAGCGGGGAGTGGTGTCGACGGGAAGAGCACTCCGGTCGACCGGATTTCCATTCATCCACACCGAATCGATGTTTCTGGAGTTTCGAATATCATCCAGCGGATTGGCATTCAAGATGATGAAATCAGCAGTTCGATCCGGCCCCAGGGAACCATAGCGATCATCCACTCCAAGAAACCTGGCACCGTTTATGGTGGCCGCCTGGATCGCCTGCATGGGCGTCAAACCGGCCTGGACCAGCAGCTCCATTTCACGGTGCTCCCACAGGCCTTGAAAGCGATCCGGTCCTCCTGAGTCGGTTCCCACTCCGATGGGTATTCCGGCGACCGCGAAATGGGCTGCGTTGGTCAGTGCCATCTGGTATTCGCGGCGCAGGTGCTGGATCGTCGGATCACCGCTCAAACGCTTTTGGTGTTCGGAGCTGGCTGCCGTCTCCAGTACATGGGCAGGGAACAGCAGGGGCAGGCCAGGATCGTCTAGGAAATCTGCTCCATCGACATAAACCAGGACGGCGCTGTGTCCAACCAGGGTTGTAATTTGAATGGCATCGTTCTGCTTGGCCAGTTCCAAAAACTCTTCGTCGACTTCCTTGTCGCGGACACTGTGAGCCAATCCATCCAGCCCGCGGCGAAGGAGTTCCTTGGCATCCTCCAGATAGTAGACATGGGCCAGCACCTTGATACCATTTTTGTGGGCTTCATCGATGATGGCGCCGGAGATCTCCGGACTGACTTTGGGAACCGTACCACGACCATCGTCTACCCAGATCTTAATTAAATCCGATCCCTTCTGAACCTCTTCCTGTACCATCTGGCGTGCTTCTTCCGGCGTGGTGGGACGATGCAGGTCGGGGTTAGCTGAGATCCAACCGTCTTTGATGCTGAATCCAAAACCAGCCGTGTAGAGCCGGGCCCCTCCGGTGG
>JAUXKG010000229.1 GCA_030624355.1 Acidobacteriota bacterium | reverse complement strand
CATCTGGGAGTCTACCATTCTCATCCCCGGTCAGATGCCTATCCCTCGGTGCGGGATGCTGCCGAATTTCACTATCCTGAGGTGAGTTACTGGGTGATCTCTCTAAGACCGCCAGAACCCGAAGTGCGGTGTTTTCGGTGGACCCGGATTGAATTCAGAGACTGCCCTTTCGAAGTGGTGAGCTGAGAGGCATCTGGGTTCGGTGAAATATCGGCTCCTCTCCGTGGAGTCTGCCTGGGCACTACGAGAGAAA
Organism: Acidobacteriota bacterium; assembly: GCA_030624355.1. Lineage (GTDB taxonomy): Bacteria > Acidobacteriota > UBA6911 > RPQK01 > JADFOI01 > JAUXKG01. Next base: position 4,755 of record JAUXKG010000229.1, on the reverse strand, counting down.
TTGACAAAGGTGTAAAATAGCTTGTGTGACTGAGATGGCGAGTCAACAAGATGTTTTTGCAAACATCCGAAGCTGGGCTCCACCCGAACTCCAAACTTTCCTCGATCAATTGCTGCTGGTGCTTCCGGAAGGAGTTCAGCACAACCTCAAAATCGTCATCGACACACTTCCACCCGATGGTCACAACACGTACAAGGTTCTAGAGGTGGTGCGAAGCCAGTGGAAGGGAATTCAGGCCCCGTCGCGGGGACGGATTGCTGTGGTGGGTCCGGCTCGTACGGGAAAGGAATCTTTGATCGCTGCCATCTCGCGTAAGCAGACAAGCAGAGCGGCCTCTGTTTTCGCCGTTGTCGATCTTCAAGTTCTGGACGAGTTCCTGGGGTACGAGACGCGTCGCCCCGGGCCGGACGAACTTCAGAATGCCGACCTGACCCTGCTTGTTCTGGATGCTCGGTTCGAGCTGGTCGACTCCACCCGGCAGATGTATGAACGACTGAGCGGCCTGAACAAACCGCTCTTGGTTGTGCTCAACAAGATCGATCAGGTCGAGCATCCAGGCACTGCTATCAAGCTGGCCAGAAAGAGGCTTGGGGCCAGAGTGTTGGGTGTGTCGGTCAGCCAACCTGAAACGATTGATAGGCTATTGAAAGCTGTGGTGGCGACCAATCCGAATACCCTTTATGTTCTGGCTGGGAACTTTCCAGGGTTCCGGCGAACGATCTGTGACGGTATTGTTAGTCGGGCCGCTTTCGCTGCAGGTCTGGTAGCGGCCATTCCGATTCCGATTAGTGATCTTTGGCCTATTACTGCGATTCAGACCAGCATGCTGTTGAAGATTGCACGGGCGTTCGGATATTCGCTCAACCGGCAGAGAGCCCGCGAGCTTCTTCCGATGCTGGTCGCCGCAACGGTTGCTCGGGAAGGAAGTAATCGACTGGGGCGCCACTTCCCTCAGTACGGGAAACTGATTGCCGTGTCCATCGCAGGGATGTGGAGTTTTCTTTTGGGACAGGCGGCCATCCGGTACTTTGCAAACGTATCGGGTTTTCTGGCTGGGGAAGATCCTGAGGGCTTTCCCTGGTCGAGGTACTCCAGATGAAGGTGGACCAACACCACCCTTCCCACTCATCCGGTGTGACGGGTCGGGAAGCGCTCACGGAGGTGAAACTGGGCCGCCGAGAGGGAAGCCGTGCTCTGGGAAAGGCACTGATCATCACAGTGGTTTTCATGCTGGTGGAGTTCTTCGGAGGGCTATGGACCAATAGTCTGGCGTTGCTGGCCGATGCGGGACATATGCTCACCGATGCGGCTGCCCTGGCCCTGAGTTTGTTTGCCATATGGTTCATCCGGAGGCCTGCCACTCCTGAGAAAACCTATGGATATTTTCGAGTAGAGATTTTGGCTGCTTTGCTTAACGGCGCCGGCCTGTTAGCTATTGCTGTTTTCATCCTGTTCGAATCGTATGAACGCCTGATTGAGCCGGCCCAGATCAAGAGTAAAGAGATGTTGATCATTGCTCTCCTGGGGCTGGGAGCCAACCTGATCAGCGCCTCAATCCTTCACGGTAGTCACAAAGATAGTCTGAATCTGCAAGGCGCTTTCTTGCACGTAATGGGAGATGTACTGGGTTCTCTGGGAGCTATTGGTGCCAGTCTGGCCATCCTGTTCTGGGGATTTTACTGGGCCGATCCGGTGATGAGTGTTCTGGTTAGCGTACTGATTTTTTTCAGTGCCTGGAGGTTGGTCAGAGATTCCGTTCTGGTTCTGCTGGAGGGTACTCCCTCCCATGTCAACCTGGCCACCATGAAAGCGGAGTTGGCGCAAGTGCCCGGTGTGCAGTCAGTCCACGATCTTCATGTCTGGACACTGACTTCCGGAGTGCACGCCATGACCTGCCATGCCGTGGTTGAACAGGAGGATAGCCGCAACAGGATCCTGGGAGAACTTGCTGCCGTCTCAAGAAACAGGTTCCAGATTGATCACACCACGATCCAGCTTGAGAAGGATGCCCCCTGTCCAAATGGCACCAGCTTTTGTCACTGAGAACCCGGGGGTTCTGGTGCACCGGGAGAGTCGGCGGGCGGTGCCTGAAACGGTATCTCCGACGGATTTCTCTTCTGAAACAGCGCGATGCCCAGTATTCCACCCAGCGTCGCGAACACCAAGGCCACTGCTAGGAATCCTACCACCTCCAGTACCAGAACGCCGACGCTCAGCGTTCCTCCCCCAAAGAGCTCTAGTAGTACGTTGCGGAGAGCTTCGGGAATCTGGGGGTCGCTAAGCACCTCATCCAGTTGCTCAATTTCCTGGGTCTGTATTCCCAGTTGAATCTGAACGTTCTGCATCGGGATTCGCACTATGGTATAGATCGCAGTGCCGATAGCTCCTGTTGATAGGCCCAGCAGGGCCCCTTCTCCGTAAGTCACCGGTGGCAATTGTGAAGGGTACTCGCGCAGGTACAAATAGGAGGACAGTAGTCCTCCCCCGACGATAAGCCCGCAACAGGCGCAGTTGAGGAATTCGACCACAGGCAGAGCTGAAGCAATGCCCAGAGCCGCTCCGCCAATGAGTGCCGGAATGAACATGCTCGGTCGGCTCGAATTCATGATGAGCTTCCGGAGCAGAAGGGACCAGTCCTTCCCACCAGTTCATCTGCGGCCAACCTGACAAAAGCGGCAGCTGGAAATGCTGCCAAGAGGCCGGTAAGGAAACGACTGCCGGGTGTGTTGTCTAGCAACAGGTCTAGGGCCATAGGGAGTGAAAAAAGAGCCAGCAGTCGGGGAGTTCTGGTCAGAAGTTGGTTCAACGACCTCCAAAAAGGCAACAGAATGAGACCCAGCCAGAAACCAACATATAAACCCAAACAGCGGTGACAGACGGCCAGCGGATGACCATTCCAGGTAAAGCTGCGTTCTGGCACTTGATGGCAAATCCAGCAGAAGAAAAGATAGGGAAGCTCGGCTCCCCACCAGCGATGCTGCAGGGCATAGGGGGGCAGAAAAACCAGACAAAGCCACAAAGAGACTGCCGATAGGAGAAACCAGTAGCCCACCGACACGCCAGTTTCTGTACGAAGCGCTATACCTGGAGTCTCTCCCATCAGTTTGACAGGATCTTACTGGAGGGGACTGACAGAGGTAGCGAAGTGAGAAGTAATAACCCGGGCCAACCGTCCTTTGCAGGTTGCTTCGGTTGTCACACCTTCCCGGCTTGTTGTAGACTGGATCATGCACTTCATTGGTGTGATTCCGGCCCGTTACCAGTCTACGAGACTTCCCGGCAAAGCCCTCATCGAAATTGCAGGAAAACCTTTGATTCAATGGGTATACGATCGTGCTCGGAGAGCATCGCGTCTGGACGATCTAGTAGTAGCGACTGATGACCAGCGCATCCTGAAAACAGTGGAGGAATTTGGTGGAAAAGCCGTCATGACGCGTGGCGATCACGCTAGTGGAACCGATCGTGTTGCTGAACTGGCTGAATCTCTTGAGGCTGATGTTTTTGTGAATATTCAAGGGGATGAACCGCTAATTTCTTGTCAAACTATTGATGATGTTTGCAATCCTTTTGAAAGAGATGGCGATGCACAGGTGACTACCGCCCGTATCAAGATCACGGATCCCAATCAGATCAAGAGCCCCAATGTGGTCAAGGTCGTGGTCGATTCTCAAGGACACGCTCTTTACTTTTCCCGTTCGCCAATCCCCTGTGCTCAAAGGCGGGCGGCCACTCTCTACAAACACGTGGGAATCTATGCCTATCGACGACAGTTCTTGCAGTCGTTGTCTCAACTGGAGCCTTCTGAGCTTGAGGAGATTGAAGGTTTGGAGCAGCTAAGATTTCTGGCAAACGGCGTCTCGATTCGAGTGGTAGAAGTGGCTGAAGACAGTCCTCATGTAGACACTCAGGAGGATCTTCTCCGTGTCACACCCCTGTTGGAGAATAGCTTGAAGGAACTGGAAAAATCTGGCATCCAATGGAGGGATGATGCGCACTAAGTTTGTTTTCGTGACCGGTGGGGTGTTGAGTTCGCTGGGAAAAGGGCTGGCTTCAGCTGCGATAGGATGTCTTCTGGAAGCTCGTGGCTTCAAGGTGAGTTTGCTGAAGCTGGATCCCTATATCAACGTGGATCCGGGCACCATGAGTCCTTTTCAGCATGGTGAAGTATATGTCACGGATGACGGAGCCGAGACCGATTTGGACCTCGGACACTACGAGCGATTCACTTCCGCTCGCATGACTCTGGACAACAATTCCACCACCGGAAAGATCTACCAGACTGTGATCGAGAAGGAACGGCAGGGAGAGTTTTTGGGGAAGACTGTCCAGGTCATTCCTCACATCACAAACGAAATAAAGTCCACCATCAAGAAAGTCACCGATGATTTGGATGTAGTTATTGTTGAGATTGGCGGCACCGTCGGAGATATCGAGAGCCTGCCGTTCCTGGAGGCCATTCGTCAGATGAGAAATGACGTTGGCAAAGAGAACTCGATATTTGTTCATCTGACTCTGGTCCCTTTTATTGAAACCTCAGGAGAGCTGAAGACCAAGCCCACCCAACACTCGGTGAAGGAGTTGCGTGAAATCGGAATTCAACCTGATATTCTTCTGTGCCGGACGGATCGTCTGTTGGGTCAGGAAATCAAGAACAAGATTGCACTCTTTTGTAACCTTGTTCCCGAAGCGGTCGTGACGGCAAAGGACGTCGAGAACATCTATCAGGTTCCCGTTGTATTGCACGAGGAAGGTCTG
>JAUXKG010000177.1 GCA_030624355.1 Acidobacteriota bacterium | reverse complement strand
TCACGGAGTGCTCATGGAAGTCTTTGGGGTGGGTGTCATCTTGTTGGGAACTTCCGGAGTTGGCAAGAGCGAGTGTGCCCTGGATCTGATCCTGCGCGGACACCGGTTGGTTAGTGATGACGTTGTTCTTATCAGAAAAATTGGTGCAGATCGATTGGTCGGCTTTGGTCCCGCTGATCTTCAGTTTCACATGGAGCTGCGCGGGCTTGGAATTATCAATATTAAAGAACTCTTCGGAGTGTCGGCACTGAGTCCCAGAAAGGAGATCGATCTTGCCATTGATCTGGTGCGCTGGAGAGCCGATGGTGACTACGATCGTTTGGGCGTAGAGGAGAGACAATATTCTCTTCTGGATGTTGCAGTGCCCCTGGTCAGCATGCCGGTGGCATCGGGACGAAATTTGGCCATGTTGGTGGAAGTGGCAGTACGTATCCGGATGCTGAAGAGTCAAGGGTACAGACCTTCCAGTGAATTTTTTAAACGACTGGAGGCACGTCTGAGGGAACCTTCGTCTCCGGTCGATAAGGCATGGCGCCTTTGAAACCTGCAAAACTACACTCGCTGGTGATTATCACTGGAATGAGTGGTTCCGGCAAGCATACGGCTTTCAAGGCCTTTGAAGATCTAGGGTATTTTTGTGTCGACAATTTGCCCACTTCCTTGATTCCCCGCTTGATCCAGATGTCGAAGGCCTCCGGAGGGAAGATTAGGCAGCTTGCCATTGTTGTTGACATCCGTCTGGGTGGGGCCTTGCCCGATTCGGAAGGGTTTTCCAGTCAGCTCAAGCAACTGTCAGGAGACGCGACCATTATCTTTGTTGACGCGACCGACGAAATACTGGCTAGGAGGTACAGTGAGACACGGCGCGTCCACCCACTTGCCCACGACCGATCATTACTGGAAGGTATTCGGGAAGAGCGCAGAAGGCTCTCTGATATCCGAGGTGTGGCGGATCTGGTGATCGACAGTGCCGACTTTTCTGTTCACGATCTTCGCAACTTCATTTACGAAAACTTCCAAGGGGAGACCCAGGTTGATCGCCTGATTGTTTCTCTGGTCAGTTTCGGACACAAATATGGAATTCCTCACAACTCCGACATGGCTTTCGATGTCAGATTTTTGCCTAATCCAAATTTCGTTGACCGACTCAAGACCAAGACAGGCAATGACAAGGAGGTGGCAGACTATGTCACAAAGCATAAAGAGACTGAGGAGATCATTTCCAGGATTTACGATATGCTAGAATACCTTCTGCCCAGATTTGCGCAAGAAGGTAAGAAGTATCTGACGGTCTCCATTGGATGCACTGGTGGAAAACACCGATCAGTAGTCGTGGCAAACGAACTCAAGCGGCGTCTGGAAAACCAACACCACAAAGTCAACTTGGTTCACCGTGATCTGCATAACGAATGACTGATGATTCTCTGGTGGGAGCTCTGGTGATCACTCACGGCCGGCTTGGCCATGAATTGGTTGCTGCAGCTATGACAATCGTAGGCGAAATCCAACATATCACCGCGGTTTCGATTGGTTGGAATGACGACGCTGACAAGTCAAAAAAAGAGATTGAAGAAGCAGCAGAGAGGGTGAATCAGGGAAGAGGAGTCATCATTCTCACAGACATGTTTGGAGGTACTCCTTCCAATGTTTCGCTGTCCCTTTTGAAGAGAGACCAGCTGGAGATCATCACTGGTGTAAATCTCCCGATGATCATCAAGCTGGCGAATCAATCTGGCAAGGAAGGTCTCTTAGAACTGGCAGTCAAGGTCAAGGAACAAGGACAAAAACATATCTCGATTGCCAGCGAGCTGCTGGGAGAGTGATTCGCCGGACCGTCCAGATCGAGAACAAGTTGGGTTTGCATGCTCGAGCAGCCGCTAAGCTGGTTAAGCTCACCTGCCAGTTCGACTCGGATATCAAGCTTGCCAGGCAGGATACGCAACAGCAGGTTGATGGTAAGAGCATTTTGGGGATATTGCTGCTGGCGGCAGCACAGGGTACGAAGATTCAATTCGTAATCAAGGGAAGTGACGAAGAGAAAGCCATGAAGGCTATCGTGACATTAGTAAAGGAGCGATTCGGCGAAGCCAAATGAGCGATTTCGACAGGAGCAATTCAGTCACGATGTCGGGTACGGGTCTATGCCCTGGAATTTCCGTAGGCACAGCCTATAGGGTAGAACCCAGATCGGCTGTACTGTGTCAGATACGCATTGCTCGGCAGGAGGTGTCCAGTGAGCTGAGCCGACTTCGAGAGGCTGTGGAGGAGTCTCGCAGGGAACTGCAACAGGTTAAATTGAAGTTCGAGGCTGAGGTCGGAAAGGAACACGCCTACATTATTGATGCGCATCTGTTGATTTTGGAGGATCAGCAATTTCTGCAGGAGATTGAGAAAAGAATTTGCGAAGAACTGCAAAGTCCCGAGAGAGCGGTACGTGAGGCCGCAGACAAATGGGTGTACTTTTACCGCTCTTTGGAAGATCCGTTTTTTCAGGAGCGGGGTTCAGATGTTGAAGAGGTCGTAGAAAGATTAGTGTCCAATCTTGTCCAACTCAATCCTCACAGCCCCCACGATTTGCCTGAAGATCTGATTTTGGTGGCGCCGGAAGTCAGTCTGTTTCTCTTATCCGAATATCCCTTGGACCAGCTAAAGGGGTTGGTTTTGAAGAAGGGGGGAGAGACATCACATGTGGTTATTGTCGCCCGTTCCTGCCAAATTCCGGTCGTTTCCGGAATTGAAGCCATGGAAGAGACAATCCGGACCGGTGACACTTTGATTCTGGACGGGGTGTCGGGGACGGTTGTGGTCCGACCTTCCGAAAGCCATATCAGGAGCTTTCAGGTCCAGGCGCGCACGGAAAGAAAACGCGTGCAGGAACGAGTCCAGGATTCCTCTCCCTGTGTAACTGTGGATGGACGAAAAATAACCCTGTATGCCAATGCTGAGATCGGCAGTGAGGTTCCCGAGGGAATGAAATTGGGAGCTGAGGGTATTGGGTTGTTTCGGTCTGAGTACATTTACATGCTGGACAAGAGTCAGCCAGTCAGTGAAGAGAGGCAATTGGAGATTTACAAGACGGTGGCCCGAGAGGTGGGAGACCGACCCGCCATTATTCGGACTCTGGATCTGGGAGATGAAGGACATCCTTATTTTTCCCGTATCGCCGGAGGTCGAGAACCTTCGATGGGTCTTCGCGGAATACGGTTGAGTTTGCGGTATCCTGAGATCTATAAGAGCCAGGTGCGGGCCATCCTGAGAGCCAATCATCGCGGAAACTTAAAGATTGTGTTTCCCATGGTCTCTGGTGTTGACGAGGTGATTCAAGGACGACAGTTGATTCGAGAGGTGCAGGAGGAACTGAAGCAGAAAGGCTTGTACGATGGTGACGACATTGAAGTGGGCGTGATGGTGGAATTGCCGGCAGCTGTTTTCCTGCTCAAGGAAATATCTGCACATGTCAATTTCCTTGCCGTTGGAAGCAACGATCTCATTCAGTACACCCTGGCCGCCGGAAGAAATAATGAGCAGGTAGCCTATCTGTTCAACCCGCTGCATCCAGCTGTTTTGAAGAGCCTCTTCCGAGTTGCCGAAGTGGCTAAGGAGAGCCAGGTTATTGCCCTCGTTTGCGGGGAAATAGCATCCCATCCTGTGTATGCTCATCTTTTGGTGGGAATGGGATTTCAGTACTTATCTATGAATTCCTTTGCCATTCCCGACATTAAACAAGTTATTCGGGAGACGAGCTATCTGGAGGCTAGGGACACGGTAGATCATTTGCTGAGTTTGGTGACGTTGGACGAGACTGAAGCCTACATCAAACACCATTTAAAGGACAGGCTGGGACTGCCTGTTGATCAGTTGACTAATTAAGAGCCTGCCCGAGTAATAGGTGGGGCCGCGCGGAGGGAGCTTGTGTGGACAGGTCGAGGAACGTCAATGACATCAGCAAATCAACTCACTATCCTGAGAATGGCTTCCGTACCGTTTTTTGTGCTCCTGGTCGTTTACAATTACATTGGTGGTGCCTTGATGGTTTTCGTGCTTGCTGGAATCACCGATCTGCTGGACGGACTGATCGCCCGCCAGTTTGGTCAAAAGACTCAACTGGGAACCCTTCTAGACCCGATTGCCGATAAGCTGTTGCTTGTGAGCTCATTTATTGTGTTGTCCATAGATGGATTGGAATTAACGCTCAAGATTCCTCTGTGGTTGACAATCACGGTAATCGGTCGTGACATCTTGCTGGTGATTAGTGTAGTGATCATTAACCTCACGATGGAACGGCGGCTGTTTCCGCCCTCTATCTTTGGTAAGGCAACGACATTTCTTCAGCTGCTGACTGTATTCGCCGTGCTGGTGCTAAGTTATTTGAAATCAGAGCTTCCCAGTGTCAATCTGCTTTTCTACACGACCTTCGCTTTGACAGTGATTTCCGGCTTGCATTATCTGGCCAGAGGAATGAAGATCTTCGGTGATGTTGAGGAAGAGAGCTGATACTCGTCTCAGACGCCGAAAAGTTTCGCGCAATCATCCCTTTTGAGACGAATGGCCATTTTCAGCCGGGCAAGAAAGAAATCGGACCGAGGCTGGTACGAGTGTTCAGATGAGTGACTTCAAGAATCTGAAGATTGAAACAGAAGATAGAATTTCCTTGGTCACCATCGATCGCCCGGCGGTCTTGAATGCCCTGAATAAAGAGACGCTGGAAGACCTCCAGGAAGCGTTTCAGGGAGGGTTGAACGGGCAGGACGTGGCGGCAGTTATTCTTACTGGTAGCGGTGAGAAAGCCTTTGTGGCTGGGGCGGATGTCAGTGAACTCGTCCACCTTGATCCACTAGAGGCCCGGAGCAAATCCATTCGGGGACAGAAGGTCTTTGAGATGATTGAAAGCTTTCCGAAGCCTGTGATTGGGGCTATCAATGGTTATTGTCTGGGAGGCGGCTGTGAACTGGCGTTGGCCTGCCATGTGCGATTGATGGCCAAGGACGCGAAGATAGGTCTCCCGGAGGTCAAGCTGGGTCTAATTCCCGGCTATGGCGGCACTCAACGATTGTCTCGGTTGGTGGGCAAAGGTAGAGCAATGGAAATGGTTTTGTCGGGGAAAAGTCTGAGCGCCGGGGAGGCCGAGAGGATTGGCCTGGTGAACCGTGTTGTCGCACTGCAGAATCTGATTCCAGAGTGTCGTGAGTTAGCTTCGAAAATCCTGGCCAACGGACCGCTAGCCGTGCGATATTCAATCGAAGTCATCAACAACGGACTAGAGATGCCTTTTGATGAGGCGTCCCGACTGGAGGCAACGTTTTTCGCTCTTTCCTGTGCTACGGAAGATAGCAAGGAGGGCATTCGATCCTTCATGGAAAAGAGAAAGCCTCAATTCAAGGGAAAATGAAGAGAACCAGTTCGAACTCAGAGGAAAAGATAAGAAAGCTTCGGGATACAGCCTTCGCAGTTGACCTGAAGGTTGCTATCGTGGTGAGCCAGTTCAATTCGTCCATCACGGAAAAGCTGCTTCAGGGAGCGCTGGATGTATTGAGAAGGATTGGACTCATAGAGGAAACCATCAAGGTGATTCGCGTACCGGGAAGTTTTGAAATCCCTCTGGCGGCTCAGAGATTGGCGCAGAAGGGAAAAGTAGACGCGATCATTTGTCTTGGATGTGTTATTCGGGGGGAAACGCCTCATTTTGATTATATCTGTCAACAGGTGAGCCGTGGAATCGGAGAAGTTAGTTTGAAGTGTGATCTTCCAGTCACGTTCGGCGTCATCACGGCGGACACCCTTGAACAGGCAGCCGATCGGGCCGGTCCGAAAGATGGTAACAAAGG
>JAUXKG010000428.1 GCA_030624355.1 Acidobacteriota bacterium | reverse complement strand
GGCAGAAGAAACTCTCAGACGAGGGTGTCAGAAAACGGTTAGGCGAAATTCTGGTTGAGATGCAGGCCATCAGCCGCAAAGAGCTGGTCGATGCTCTGACCCGCCAACGGTTGGAGCGATTACAGCGCTGTCCCATCTTCTTTGATGTGAGTGAGGAAGAACTTCAGAACATCATCCCCTTCGTTGAGGAAAAGTCCCTCCCGGCCCAGTCAGAGTTCATCCACCAGAGTGATGTTGGAGACTGCTTTTATGTTCTTGTGGAAGGAGAAGTGCTGGTGTTCTGGGTGGACGAAGATGGTGAGGAGATTCCTCTAACAAAAGTGACTCCAGGCGAGTGCGTTGGTGAGTTGGCCTATTTCTCCGAGGCCAGGAGATCTGCTTCAGTGCGGGCTGTAACCGATGCCCAGTTACTTCGGATTCACTACGCAGACCTCAGTCGGGCTATTGAAATCTCTTCGACACTGGCTCGAAACCTCCTGGATGTGGTCACTTCCAGGCTGCGCAGAACCAATTTCCGTTTCGTAGAAATGGCCCAGAAGGCTCGTGTGAATGAGAGATCTCTGGAAAGCATCCATAGTTTGTTGGATATGTCCGATATGGCGGGTGGTGCAACCGAGATGGAAGGCCTCATCAAACGAGTGGTTTTTACCGCCAGTCGAGTCATGAACGCCGAAAGGGCATCGTTGTTTTTGTTGAATCCTGCTTCCGGAGAGCTCTGGTCGAAAGTGGTGGAGGGAGAGGAGAGTCTGGAGATACGGATACCCGTGGGAACAGGCATTGCCGGTTGGGTGGCACAACACGGAGAAATGGTCAATGTCACTGATGCTTATCAGGACCCCCGGTTCAACCCGGACATAGACCGCATCACGGGCTACCGAACCGGGACGGTGTTGTGCGGGCCGGTCAAAAATATGCAAGGGGAGACGGTCGGGGTTATTCAGGTCATCAACAAAAAGAGCGGTGTGTTTGGAAAACAGGACGAACGTGTTTTCCGGGCCTTTGCCTACCAGACTGCTATTTCGGTCGAAAATTTCGGACTTTATCAAAAGATGATCGAGAGCAACAAAACGAAGTCTATTCTTCTGGACGTCGCTACCTCCGTGGCTCAGACGCTGGATATGGATGCTCTTATCGAGAAAATCGTTCACAGGATCTCTGAGATTCTTGAGGCGGAGCGAACCGCTTTCTACCTGTTTGACCACGAGACCGGCGAGTTTGCTTCTAAGAAGATTCATGGAGAGGGCAATGCTGGAATACCGTTCCCGCAGTCCGTAGGTGTGAGGGAGCACGTGGCAAAAACGGGTGAGATCTTGAATATCAACGATGCCTGCAGTGATTCACGCTTTGCTTTCTCGGATGTCGGCGGTGCGACAGGGTTTTATGCAAGGACAGTCCTGTCGGCTCCGGTAGTGAACCGCAAGGGAGAGACTATCGGAGTGACAACGGCCATGAACAGGAAGAATGGAACCTTCGAGCAGCAGGACGAGGACATGATAAAGCTTCTCTCGTCTCAGATTGCCGTGGCCCTGGAGAACGCCCAGCTGTACCAGAACACCGTCGGAATACGAAATCACCTGGAGAGCATCAGACAGAGCATTTCAAGCAGCATTATTACACTAGATGAGAACTATGTTGTGGTGACCGCAAATCGGGCTGCACTGGAACTGTTCGGTACTGATTCTGATCGCTTTCTTGGACAAGATATTCGGGACATCCTGGGTCCAGAGAATAAACACCTGATCAAACATGTGCAGCACGTATACCGGAGTGCCGACTCGGTGCTGGACTATGATGTAGAACTGGCTTTTCAAGAGAAGAGTCGGTCCGTGAATATTAATTTTTTGCCTCTCATTGATCACCAGGAGGAGCACCGAGGCCTGGTGCTGGTTTTCGAGGACATCAGTGGAGAAAAGAAGGTCAGGGTTACCCTGAGTCGCTACCTGGCGCCCGACATTGTCGACAAGGTCTTGACTGACCCCAAAATGGAGCTTCTGGGAGGCGTTCGCAGCAAAGCGACTATTCTATTTTCCGATATCAGAGGTTTCACCAGTCTGGCCGATTCAATGAATGCCGAGGGAGCGGTTGAATTTCTGAACGACTACTTTACTCGCATGTCAGAGATTGTTTTCAGGCAGAACGGCGTTCTGGACAAATACATCGGAGATGGTTTGATGGCACTTTTTGGAGCTCCTCATCAGCAGGAGGACGATGCCCTCAGAGGAGTACAGGCTGCATTGGCCATGAAGCAAGAGCTGGTTGACCTTAACCGATGTCGGCTGGAGAAGGGGGCACGTCCCGTGGCAATTGGCATCGGCATCAGCACGGGTGAGGTGGTCATGGGCAACATTGGCTCCGAAAAGAGGATGGACTTCACTGCCATAGGCAACCAGGTCAACCTGGCGGCACGTCTTGAGAGTCTTAATAAGACTTACGGCGCCACTATTTTGATCAGCGATGCGACTCACAAGGAAGTAAAGGATTTCTTTGTCACCCGACCCATCGATCGGATCCTGATCAAAGGAAAGACGGAAGCGGTTCAGGTTTTTGAAGTACTTGGAGACAGAAATTATCAGATCAGCGACGCCGAAGCCTTCTTTGTTCAGGGATTGGGTGCCTATCGACAAGGGGATTTTTTGGCTGCCAGCCGGTCGTTTTCCCAGGGTGCCGATGAAGACTATCTCTCCCGTATGTTTCTGCTCCGCTGTCACGAATTCATCAAAAAACCTCCCAGGGCAGACTGGAATGGAACCTGGTTCTGGGAGGAAACCCAACTGGTGCGACACGAGTAGTCGACCCTATCGTTTGTCTGCAACCCAGTCATCGCTTAAGCCTCTTCAATCAAACCTGTAACAATTAACTTACAGAGTGCTGTCTACCCAACCTGTAACTGACAGGTTGCCGATAAGGTGGAGCAGGGCTATTCTAAAGGTCAGGCCGGTTTGTGCATAGGTTGTCTTCACTTCGCTCAGATGAAGGCGG
>JAUXKG010000413.1 GCA_030624355.1 Acidobacteriota bacterium | reverse complement strand
TCAACGAGAGAATCGAACAGTTGGAGGACAACAGGTGAGACATCCTGTACATCTTCTCCTTCTTCTTTTCGCCGTCTCCGGCTCTGTGGCCTGGCCGGCCAGTCAAGGGCCTGAGAGGGCTCCTGTGGCCCTGCTTGAAGAACTTCAGGAACTGCTGCACAACGGTCGTTACGACCAAGCCTGGAGGCAGCTGAAGAAAGGGCCCGAGAGCGACGCTCATGTGATCCGGCTCCTTCTGGAGTTGGCACAGCGAGAGGGAAACCAGGTGCAATCGGACTTTTACGCCCGTCGGTTGTTGCAGCTCCATCGGTCGGGTCAACTGAGAAGTTCCGAGGAACTGGCAGCGGCGGCCTACGCGGCCTGGCAGCTGGATCAGTGGCAGGAGGCCAACCAAATTTTCCTCGAAGCCTCCAAAATGGACCCAACATCGGTCTCCATGTTCGTTGATTGGGGCAACCTGTATCTGGAGAAATACAACGCCAGTGAAGCCGCCGCCATTTTTCAGCAAGGAATTCAGTCTGAAGAAAAACCGGACCGATATCTGCGCTGGGGAGTCGATGCGGCCTATGTGGGGTTAGCCAAATCTCTCAAAAGTCAATTCAGCCCCGGTGTAGATGAGGCTCTGACCAAGGCCTTGGAACACGACCCTGAGAGCCTGGAGGCTCTTGTCCTGGACGGCTACATGGCTCTTGAAGAGAGTGACTGGGAGAAGGCACAAAACCGAATCGATCAGGGCCTGACAATCAATCCCTCCTTTCTTCCACTCCTGGAGTTGCAGTGCGCGCAGTACTATTTCAAAGGCGAAGCCGACCGCTACCAGGAAATCCAACAGCGGATCCTGCGAATCAATACAAAAGACGGAGCTCTGTTTGAGCTTCTTGGAGACCTGGCAGTAGTCAGACGGCGATTGCAGGAGGCGGTCGAGTTCTACCGCCAGTCGACAGATCGAAACCCGCGCCAGTGGTCGGCGCTGGCTTCTCTGGGGATCAACCTTCTGCGATTGGGTGAAGAAGAGCAAGGCAAGCGCGTCCTGGAAGAGGCCTATGCCAATGATCCTTTTAACATATGGACAGTCAATACCTTGCGGCTATTGGACAGTTTCGATCGATTCACTCGGTTGGAAACCGCTCATTTTCGAGTGAAGCTTCACGAGAAGGAGGCCGAGGCTCTCCAACCCTATGTAGAGGAACTGCTGGAAAAGAGCTTGACCAGCCTGGAACACAAATACAATCATCAGGTCAGCGGCAAATATGTGTTCGAGATGTATCCGGACCACGACGACTTCGCCGTTCGCACACTAGGACTGCCCGGCCTGGGAGCTCTGGGCGCTACCTTCGGCCGAGTGGTCGCCATGGACTCTCCGTCGGCGCGCCCTAGAGGTCAGTTCCACTGGGGCTCGACACTCTGGCACGAACTGGCTCACGTGGTCACACTCTCCCTGAGCGATCAGAAGGTTCCCCGCTGGTTCTCGGAAGGACTCTCAATGATGGAAGAGCGCCAGGCTGCCGATGGATGGGGGGATTACCTGAACACCGGCTTCGTCACCGCCTATCAAAACAAGGAACTGCTTCCGATCGCCGACCTGAATTCCGGTTTTTTGCGGCCCGAATCTCCTCAACAACTGTCCATCAGCTACTTTCAGGCAGGCTGGGTCTGCGAATTTCTAGTCTCCCGCTACGGCTTTGACAAGATCAGAGCCATGCTGGTTGCCTATGCCGAGGAGCTGACAACGGAACAGGTTTTCACCAAAGTGCTGAAGGCCTCTGTGGAAGAGATCGATCGTCAGTTTCAGGAGGAGGTAGAACAGACTCTACAACCACTGGTCAGTTTGCTGCAGGTTCCCGAAGAGCTCTCTCTCTTGCAATCCTTCCAGGAACCGCAGGAAGCTGCACAGGAGAACATCGAAGTTTTGAAACAGGCCCACGACGCCCACCCGGAGAATTATTTTCTGAATCTGCGTCTCGGAAGCCGATTGCGGGCAGCTGGAGAAAACGAGGAGGCCATTCCCTATCTGGAGCAGGCCTTACAGGTCTTTCCAACGGCCGCCGGCGAGAACAGCCCCTACGATCTACTGATCGAGATTTATGAGGAAACGGACCGGCAAGAAGAGGCCTTGAAGGTTCGACAGCAGTGGTGGGAGATAGCCCCTCGATTTGTTGAGAATGGGCGCCAGTTGGCCAAGCTGCTCTCCAGCCGAGATCCTGAACAGGCCAGCAGATATCTTCAGGAGACCATGTACGTTGATCCCCTGCAGCCTGACGCTCATCGAGACCTGGGAGACCTCTATCTGGAGACGGGACAACCCACTGAAGCAGTGCGTGAATTCAAGATCTTCCTGAGTCTTGATCCGGTTGACGAAGCCGCCGCCCACTACAAGATCGCAATGGCTCTGCTGGAGTCAGGGGACGATCAGGGAGCGCGCCGCCACATCCTGCTCTCACTGGAAATCGCACCCTCCTTTCAGGAGGCCCAGAGGTTACTCTTGAGGGTGATTCGCAGATGAAGCAACTCTGGTGTTCGTTTCTCTGTTTGGCTCTGGTGAGCGGCTCTATGTGGCCGTTGCTGGGTCTGGACGAGCTTGATTCCCGCTTGGATCCTCACAATGCCAGCCTGTTTCAATTCGTTCGCATCCGTTACAACGGCTACCTGGATTTTTGGAGCATGGGACGCTGGGGACCTCCTCCCTGGATGCACGACTATCCGAGGGCGGAGAAAAACTTCTTGAAGATACTGCTGGAAATGACATCCATCGAAACCACCACCGACTCCTATATCATCCTGGACATGGATGACCCCCAAATCATGAATCATCCCATTCTTTACGTCAGTGAACCGGGCTACTGGGATATCACCGACAAGGAGGCCGACAACCTGAGAGAGTACCTGTCACGGGGTGGATTTGAGATCTTCGACGACTTTCGAGGCGTCTCCGAATGGAATAACCTGGCAGGAGCCATGAAAAAGGTGTTGCCGGATCGATCCTTCCAGGAACTGCGACTGGACCATCCTGTCTTTCACTGCTTTTACGACATCGAGACCCTGGATATGGTTCCTCCCTACGGAGTCCCGGGAAAGCCCGCCTTTCACGGCATTCTTGACG
>JAUXKG010000292.1 GCA_030624355.1 Acidobacteriota bacterium | reverse complement strand
TCGGTCGCAGTCAACCGACTGAAAACTTTAGCCCGGATGATGCATAGGTTTTCTTCACTGCGCTCAGATGAAGGCGGCGTGACGAAGTGCTGCAGGCGCCGCGATGACAAGGCGTGCAACGAAGGGCACCGCAGGCGTACTCGTGCAGTACGCCGAGGAGCCCAAGGAAGCACAACGCGGTCAGCGTGGATGATTGCTGCACTGCAGAAGACAACGTATGCATCATCCGGGGACAAAAATCCGTGAGTCACTCCGATCACGTGATCGCCAACCAATACTTGGAGGAAAGTATGGGATTTTCAACCGACGCCATCCACGCAGGGCAGTCCCCCGATCCTGCAACCGGAGCCATTGTCGTCCCCATCTACCAGACCTCAACCTTCGTCCAGGAAGGTTTGGGAAAACATCGGGGATACGAGTACGCGCGTTCTCACAATCCTACTCGCTCAGCACTGGAGTCCAACATTGCCGCTTTGGAACTGGGAAGTCACGGGATCGCGTTCTCCTCCGGCATGGCCGCCATCAATGCACTGCTGAGCCTCTTTGAACAAGGTGACCATATCATTGTCTCCAACGCCATCTATGGCGGGACCTACCGACTCTTCGAGAAACTGCTAGGCCAGTTCGGCCTGAGTTTTTCCTGGATCAACACTTCACGACCGTCTAATGTCGAAGAAGCCCTTCAAGAGGAGACTAAACTCGTATTCTTGGAAACTCCAACCAACCCTCTGATGACCTTGAGTGACATTGAACTGATTTCACAGATCTGCCACCGAAGAGATGTCCTGGTCTCCGTTGATAACACCTTCATGTCCCCCTACCTTCAGAGACCGCTGGAACTGGGAGCCGACATTGCCATTCACAGCACCACCAAATTTCTGAACGGACACAGTGACAGCGTGGGAGGAGTCCTCGTAGTCAAGGATTCCGTACTGGCCGACAAGCTCTATTTCATCCAGAAGGCCGCCGGCGCCATTTTGGGACCCTTTGATTGCTGGCTAGTGCTCAGAGGTATCAAAACATTGGCAGTTCGAATGCGGGAACATGAGAAAAACGGTAAACAAGTGGCTACCTTCCTCTTCTCTGATCCCAGAGTTAGTCAAGTTTACTACCCGGGGCTCGAAAATCATCCTCAGCATCAGCTGGCAAAGAAGCAACAGCACGGATTTGGCAGCATGATCTCTTTCCAACCCGAAAATCGCGACAACGCCCCTGAAATCTTGAAAAAGGTCTGTCTCTGCAGCCTGGCCGAAAGTTTAGGAGGAGTGGAAACCCTCATATCCCACCCAGCTACCATGTCACATGCCGCGCTACCGCGCCAACAGAGGGAACGCCTGGGAATCACCGAGGACCTGATCCGTATTTCAGTAGGAATTGAAGATGTTGAGGACATCATCGCCGATCTGGATCAGGCTTTGTAAAGTCAGAGGCGCCAGCTAATCTATCGACGTGACCCAATCTAGATAAGGGGGGTATCCGTGCTCGATAGGAAAGGCAATGATCTCGGGCACTTCATAAGGGTGGAGTTCCCTGATTTGCTCCATCAGGTTTGGAAGACGGTTTTCCGACGTCTTGATGACCATCAAGTGCTCGACTTCATGCTCCACGTTTCCTTTCCACTTGTAAATCGAAGTGATGTTCGCGATAATGTTAACGCAAGCAGCAAGTTGTTGATTCACAAGATGATGTGCGATTTGCTCAGCGGATTCCTTGCTGTCGATGGTGGAAAACACAACAAAAACCTTAGCCATCTTTCAGTCACCTCATGACCTTCAGTCGAAAAGCCCGCCGTGAACTTTTCTGGATCCTGCTCTTTGTCTGCTGTCTCCCTTTAATGTACGCCTTGATTCTTGGAGACGGTGGTGTCGTTCAGCTCCGAAAGTATCGAAAAGAGTTGTTGGAACTGCAATTGCAAAACGCTCGTTTGAAAAAAGAATACCACTCGCACCTTCGGAAGATCGAGAAACTAAAAACTGATCCTCACGAGATTGAACGAATTGCTCGAGAACACTACAACCTGGCCCGTCCCGGTGACATCATAGTGAACCTGCAGGACGAGCAGTAACTCCTGACTGCCTAGGAGTCTGTCCGAGTCTGACGCTCCACTTTGCTCTATCTGACCAGATCGGAAATCTGAGAGTGAGGCATCTCCCCTTTGTTCCACGCCAGACCGTTTTCCAGAAAGTTAATGAATTCTCCCCGATTTCTAGTCAAACCTGGAAAGGTGCCGAGGATCTCATCCTGAGGAGACATGACGGCATACAAAGGCAAAGCAATAGTACCGAAGCGGTCCTGCTCAAAGCGCAGATTTTCCTCATGTTCAAGCTCGATACCATCGGTATACAACCGGACGAGAACAAACTGGTCGAATAGATCCTGGACTTTGTCCAGGACAAAAATGTTGGCTTCCATCCAACGACAGTTGGTGCAGGTGTAACCGGTGAAGTCCACAAACACCGGGCGCTCCTGTTCCTTGGCCTGGGCGAGGGCCTCCTGATAGTTGCTGAGCCATCTCTCTTCTCGCTCCGTCCCCTGGCCGGAGAAGGGAGCAAGGCTGGCGGATAAACCATAGTCCCTGGGTGGGAGAAAGGCGTCTAATTCTCCCAAAGGGAAGCCAAAAAGGCCGCGCATCAGGTACATAGCCACAGCCAGGAAAAAAATCGCCGACAAGACCCTAGCCGCACCCACCGAATCAGTGGGGGATTCATGGGGAAATCGAAACTTGCCCAACAGGTAAAGAGTCGTGACCAGCGCGATCGAAAGCCACACAGTGATAAACACAGGCCGAGTCAACATTTCCCACTGGTAGACGAGATCGATGTTGCTGATAAACTTCAAAGCCGCCGCCAATTCCAAGAATCCCATGGTGATCTTCACCGAGTTCATCCAGTTTCCACTACTGGGCAACGCCTGCAACCAGGAAGGAAACAGTGCAAGGAAGAAGAAGGGAGCGGCAAAGACCGTAGCAAAGGACGCGACACCAAGCATCGACCACAACAAATCTCCGTGCAGAGCCGCCACCATGACAGCCCCTACGAAGGGGACCGTACAAGTGAAAGAGGTTAGTGAAAAGGTGACTGCCATCAACAGAATCCCTACTACTCCTCCCGCCGCAGATGATTGTCGATCCACCGCATTGATCCATCTGGAAGGCAACCGAAGTTCGATCGTGCCAAACAAGTTCAGTGCAAACACAATAAAAACCATCGCAATGAATACGTTGACAACGGGACTGGCGGCCAGACGATTGATCCCACCGGCACCAAACAGAAATGTCATCGCGAAACCGATCACGGTAAAGGTCAGAATGATTCCGACGGCATAAAGAGCGGCGTCGCTCACCGCCTGCTTCCTGCTGGCGTCCCGTTTTGTGAAGTACGAAACGGTAATGGGAATCATTGGGAAGACACAGGGAGTCAGCAGTGCCAATCCTCCCATTGCCATGGCACCCAAAATGTAGGCCAAGGTCGAGATAGGAGCACTTGCGCCCGCCGGTAGAGGTGCATCAGACTGACGGTCTGCTGTCTGCGCAATCGTGTCGGGTTTCTGACTTGCAGCCGAATCTATTCCCGCCTGCGGCTGGACCGTCTGGATTCCTTCGGAACTTTCCGTAGCAGTTGTTGAATCCGCTTCGGACCCTGGCCGGCCGGCGACTTGGATGGTTCCCATCAGAGTCCTGTTCTGGGGGGCCAAACAGAGGGTATCACTGCAGGCCTGAAAGCGAACCTTGACGGCCAATTGGTGAGCTCCGGAGGCCGCTTCCGAGTCGATTCGAACAGGAATTCGAAAATCGACTCGCTTTTCAAAATACTCGGTATCGATTCCGAAATTACTGTCGAACCACCTCAGCGGAGGAGGTCCTTTTACCGAACCAGCTTGACTGAAAACCGAGTTCTCCACTACCGAGATCGAGGTGGGAATGGGTCCACCCGGAGCCTGGGTTGTCGAGTAGAGATGCCAACCTTCTATAATCCGCGCCACCAACGACGCTTCGATCAGACCTCCAGCCTGAACTTCTTCCTCACCGACAAGCAGCTGAAAACGCACCTGCTCCTGTCCGTAGGAAAAGCTGAACAGACCCCAAAATATCAAAAAGAAGATTCGAGCTTTCACTGTTTCAATAGTTTAGACGAAAAACAACCGCCAAGGTTTCCTTTAGCCTTGTTTCCGTTTTGTTTCCGCATCAAAACTCCGACGCCGCTGCTTCCACCTGCGAGTCCCTCAGGATCTTCTTGGCAAATGCTGGGGCGAAATATAAGATCGCGTTTTAGCCCTA
>JAUXKG010000470.1 GCA_030624355.1 Acidobacteriota bacterium | reverse complement strand
GGCCACTCCTGAAAAGCAGCTGGCCACCAAAGAGAGGGTGCTGCTTTTGCGGGAAGCCTTTGGCCAGTTGCCGGAAGAACAGAGGGCGGTCATTGTAATGAAGGAATATCAGGGACTGAAATTTCACGAGATCTCGGAGGTTCTCGATGTGCCTCTGTCAACGGTCAAGTCCCGCATGTATTTGGGATTGAAGACTCTCAAAAAGCTGATGGAGAGAAAGCTATGAATTGTGAACTAAGTCAGGAAAAAATGATTGATGTCCTGTACGGAGAGGAGTTGAGTCCGCGGCTTTGCTACCAGTTTTTTGGGCACCTCGAACGGTGTGAGAACTGCAACCGCGAGTACCTAGAGATGCTGGAGATTCGAGAAGACCTTTCCGAGTGGGAAGTCGACCCTCAGAAAGTGGATAGTCCTGCAGCAGTGCCGGTGTCCGGTTGGACCAGTGTTTTTGGCAATGTTCGGTGGTGGTCTGTGACTCAGAGGATCGCGGCAGGATTCCTTATCGTTTTCGGGATGGTTGCGATTCTCCAATCAATGGGTTTCTGGGGTGGTCGCAAGCTGATGGTTAACCAGGATCAGCTTACAGCATTGGTCAGTGACATGATTGTGGAGCAGCAGGCCGAAGAGAGAGATCTCATGTTAAGGGCTCTGCTGGAAGTGAAAGAGGACATTGAGTTGGATCAAAGGGAAGCTGATGAGCAGTTGCAGCTATACGTGCTCTCTCTTGAACAGCGTTACCTTGAGAATTTAGAGGAAAACAACCAGTATTTAAAAACTATCCTTTCTCGATAAGGGGTTCTTTCATGGGTCGTCAGTCAATTTTATTTCTTGTGTTATCTCTGGCAGGGACTACGGTTTCTTCGGCAGCCGACCTTGATCTTATGGTGCTGAAGAAGAACACCCAGGTTTTCGAAGGCATTGTCCACCAGATTCTCAAGCACAATTTTCCAAGTCCCTTCGCACTGACAGCGGAACCAGAAGGATCTTACCTGGAGGGTTATGGTGTAGTCTTTTTCTTCCATCTCAACATCAATCGCCAGGGAATCAGAACCCCCTTCGGATTGATTCCCTCGAACGAAGAAAAGCGTTCCAAGGAGGAACAGCTAAAGATCTTGAAGGATTCGATGATTCGTTGCCTGGCCGATCATGGAAATACGTTCAAACAACTCTCCGGCCAGCAGCGCATTTCCATCAATGCGCACGTGGAAGATCGAAACGAACTCGATTCGGCCAGCAAGACCACCGTCGTGGTTATCAGCACATCCAAAGAGAATGTCGATCTCTTCACCACCGAGAAGATGTCTTTTGAGAAGTTCAAAGAGCAAACCAGTGTCATTGAATACTGAGACAGAAGATCAGGATTGAAACCTTGACGATCCAGCTTGCCGACCTCAGGACCAGGAAGCGATTCGGTGAAGAGTTGCTGGAAAAGGGAGTGGTCTCCGAAGAGGAGCTCAACACGGCTCTGAACCTGCAGGAACAGTCAGGTGAGAAAATCGGAAAGCTGCTGGTAGACATCGGAGCGGTTTCCGAGACCGACATAGTCGTCCATTTGAGTGCTCATTTGGGAGTTCCCCATGTCACGGCCGAGGATCTGCCCCAGGTCCCGGCACTGGAGAACAGCTTCTCTGTCAAGTTCATGCGGGAATGCCGCTTCGTGCCCTTGAGAGCGGAAGGGAGCGAGGAGCTGACTGTGGCCATGGCCGATCCTCAGGATTGGTCCACACTGGACGCCATCCGCCTCTATTCCGGAGGCCGTGCCGTAAATGTCCTGTTGGCCCGCGAAAGCGAGATTTTGGATGTGATTGAGAACTTCTACGGAAATCAAGCCTCTACCCTGGGCCGGATCGTAGAGGGCATAGAAGACGAAATGGGTGTTTCAGCAGAGGACAGCGATGACATCGAACATCTGAAGGATCTGGCTTCAGAGGCGCCTGTCATTCGATTGGTCAATCTGGTGATCTCTCGTGCGGTCGAGTCGCGGGCTTCCGATATCCACATCGAGCCCTTCGAGCGCGATTTGAAGGTGCGCTACCGGATCGATGGAATCCTTTACGATGTCGAGTCGCCTCCCAAGCGGCTCAAGGCAGCCGTTATTTCCCGCATCAAGATCATGGCCCGGCTGAATATTGCTGAACGTCGGCTTCCGCAGGATGGGCGGATCAAGATGAAGGTGTTGGGAAAAGACCTGGATCTGCGTGTCTCTACCCTGCCCACTATGTATGGAGAGAGCGTGGTCATGCGCATCCTCGACAAGAGTAATACCCAGATCTACGACCTGGAGAAACTGGGTCTCTCAGAACAGGTGTACGGGGAATTTGAGAAGCTCGTTTTGCGACCCTATGGGATCATTTTAGTGACGGGACCTACAGGCAGTGGTAAGACCACAACGCTTTACGGGGCTCTGACCAAGATCAATCTGCCTGATAAGAAAATCATTACCATTGAAGATCCCTTAGAATACCAGATGGACGGGATCAATCAGATCCATGTCAATCCTCAGATCGGTCTGACCTTTGCGGCTGGCTTGCGATCCATCGTCCGACAAGATCCCGATGTGATCATGGTGGGAGAGATGAGAGATCTGGAGACGGCCGAGATCGGCATTCG
>JAUXKG010000297.1 GCA_030624355.1 Acidobacteriota bacterium | reverse complement strand
GGTTTCCACACAGCCACTGGATCCAAACTTTCGCTATTTTGGTCAGGTCGTCACCCAGCTCGACGGACACTATCTCTTCAAAACGATCGTACCCAGTTCATACAAGATATTCGACTTTCCACGCTGTTCTCACATCCACTTTAGAATCAAGCATCCGGAACATGGTGAGGTCACAACACAGGTGATGTTTGAGGGCAAGGAAGATGATGTGCTCAGAAAGAAAGATCTTGTCTTTCAGGGAATGCCTGACTATCTCAAATCCAAACTCGTAGTACCTAAGGAAGACCCTAAGGACCTGCCGGAACTCGCTGAGCGGCTCACGATGGAACCAGACGCTTTAGTGTGCCGTTTCGACCAAGCGTTTATCTAGCTCGACTGTAGACAAGCCAGGACCTTGCACCTTCACACGGGTCCCGTATTTAGATTGCGCCCGAGAACATTGATCCGCCAACCAGCGTTTACCTCTTGTTGCATGTGATCATGGACTGGAGTCAGAGGCACTAAATGCTTCTAGCCCAGATAATTTTTAAATTCTCTACTGCAGTGCCGCTCGCCTTCGTGACAAGAACCTATGAATAATCCGGCCGCTAGCGGGGTTCTACGTGAAAACAGTAGAAATTCGGGCGCTCTGATTCGGGTTTATCCAACAGCTCTTTCACTCTCGTGTATTTTCTCGCAAAGGCCTGGAGGACAGCTTCCTTTTCGGCGGAGTTTGTGACTAGGATCGTCCTTTGCTCGAACAACTGACTTCCGATCTTCAGACGTACCCGGGGATCGCGGACCACGTTTCGATTCCAGGACCTGCCCTCCGGAAACTCATCTCTCCCTTCAGAGTATATGGAGAATAGGTACAACTGCCCGTTATGTGTTGCGCACCAAATGGTTACCGAGTGGGGGATAAGATACCAAGTCTGGGTCTCCAGGTAGATTTCCTGAAATTCATCGGTAAAGGACCAGTCAGTGACGGGGGTCGTCACGAGTTCCCCGCCGAGCCATAACCCAGGGGGACCATCACCGGGTTCGCAGCCAATGGCAAGAATGGCAATAAACACCAAGGCAAGGTGATTCAGCAGCCATCGTGGTTTTGAGGAGCCAGGCGCGTAGTGCATTCCTAAATTCTAAACTTTGAGCAGATCAAAGGGAACGTAATTGAGGAGCATCGAGGATCCAGTTATCCCCCGAACACTTCGAGGCTAAGGACGCAAATCTTTCGGGGCAGGAGAAGGTGTCGGGTAGACTGGCCTAGCTGGTCGGCACCAAGCGCTTGAGATTTCAACCAGACGTCCGGGCTGTGCTCACGCCTAATCGTGAAAATGTGCAATGTTTTCGTAACAGTTGACGACAAGCATTGAAAGCTTCGGATCGGGCCACTCTCAATCGGTCCGAGGTTCGGCTTTGACTATTTCGCTGGTCCCAGGCCCATGGCGCGGCGCCAGGCGGCGATCTGTCCCAAATGATCCATTTCGTGTGACGTCATCAGGTACACCGCAAAGTCACCCACCGTTGGGAAGTACTTCCGGGCGCCCTCGTTCGGATGTGCCCGCTGCAGGGTTTCCTGATCGGCCTCCGATACGGCCTTGCCGACCTTTTCGTGGAGCTCGTCGAGGACGTTCAACAATTCGTCTCGTGACGGATAGGACCCCATCTCGGCGCTGGGAGTGCCGCCCGTGCGGAATGTTTCCTCCCAGCCTTCGGGTAGCGGGGATTCCACTCCCAAGAGCTGGCAGAGATGACCCTCGGAAACCGCCAGGTGACCGAGGCTCCAGGCCGGGTGATTGACGACACCGTGTGGCTGCTGGCACATCTGGTCGGTCGAGAGATCGTTCACGAGAGTCTTGGCGAATCCCAAGTTCATTCCGTAGGCATGAAGCACGTAACGTAACATCTGAACACTCCCTCCGATGATGGTGATCGCTAAGCGGCCGGTTCGACGAAAGCAACTGCCGAATGGCGAACAAGACGGAATGATACCATGGCGGTCGCGGTGGGAGCTCCCGCCTGCGCTGCTCATCCTCAACCATAATCTGTTCGAAATACCGGAGACCGAGATCCACAGGACAGAAGTCCAAAAGACGATTTTCAAGGGAGAGTTGGTCTACGATGGAAACCTCACAGAATTTTAAGTCCCGCGCGTCTTCCAACTTCAATCACCACGCCACACAGCAGAAGGCATTGGGCTCCTCTCGATTCCTCTCAGATTCGCATCCAACCTCCTCATCTGCTTTGTTTGGGGTTCGATTAATCAGTGTAATCGACTGATTATCAATTGATTACAAATTGCCTATACCAGATCGACGCCCTTTCCATTTGGAAGGGCTACTGAGGTGTTCCTGACCAAGAATCGCCCTCTGCAACATCCTCCAACCAAACAGATTGATGGCCACCTCCATCCGCCTAAAGCTCTGTGTGGAAAATTTACATTTGTCTGCGCGTCGCCAGAGGAGTATAGATAACTGATCTGAGAATTTCCAAAGGAGGTGTCAGGCCTATGAATCATGAAAGAATGCCATTGAGCCTTGGGTGTTTTCTTGTCGGCTTACTTCTAGCCGCTGGATGCACTCCGGCAGAGGAAGGACCGAGTACAGACCTGGATCTAACTGAGCAGGCCGAAACAGTTGATGTTTCTACAGAGGAAATCAACTACTTTGAAGACTCTTCAGGGTGGCTGGCGAAACCTCTGCGCTCCGGTGTTTATCCGGGCATCGTGATGATACACGAATGGTGGGGGTTGAATGAAAACATAAAGGAGATGGCGACCCAACTGGCCTCCCAGGGGTATACCGTGCTCGCGGTGGATCTCTTCAATGGCCGAGTGGCCACCACATCTGAGGAAGCCCGGCAGCTTTCCTCCTCTGTTGACGATGAAAAGGCGATTGCGAACATGCAGGCCGCGGCTGCAAATCTGAAGAACCAACAACAGGCGAGTACGCTCGGCTCGATGGGATGGTGCTTTGGAGGAGGACGATCTCTACAGTTGGCACTGAGCGGTCAAGAGATGGATGCCACTGTTATCTACTATGGGAGATTGGTGACAGACGAATCCAGGCTGGCTGCTATCAGCTGGCCGGTCCTGGGAGTTTTCGGGGAACTGGATGACGGGATCCCGGTGGCCGATGTAAACGATTTTGATTCAACACTGGACAAACTGGGGATTGATAACGAAATCTATATCTATGAGGATGTCGGCCATGCCTTTGCCAATCCCTCCAATCCGGACCATGATGCGGACAAAGCTGCCGATGCCTGGGAAAAAACTGTCACCTTCTTTGATAGGCATTTGAAACAGACTGCCGCTGACTGACTGTTAGCTGGAACCGATGTTTCACACGAGCTGTGAACTTCAAGCAGCTTCTAACTAACGAAGGCAACCAGCTAACAGGATTTTCGAACACTCGTTTCAGAATCCGAACGCACTCGAAATCTTCTCCGAATGTCAAGAATTCAGGCGGTTGAAGGCTGCACGGATCACCCCAAACTTAGGGAACGGTTGCCAGACACTCGATCTCCACCCGTGCTCCCAAAGCAAGACCAGACGTCCCAAAAGCACTTCGAGCAGGCCGGTGCCCGGGGAAAAAGGTCACGTACACGGTGTTCATATCGGCCCACTCTGCGATGTCGGCCAACATCACCGTACACTTCACGATCCTGTCCATCGATGAATTGTTCCTCTCAAGAACATCACGAATATTCTCCATAGCCTGCTTGGTCTCCCCCGCTATTCCACCCGAGGCCAGAGTACGCGAGTCGGGCAAAACGCCGATTCTCCCGGATAGGAAAAGCATCCGTCCAACCCGTACGGCCTCGGAAAAGGGGAGATCGCGGCCTGAAGTGCTCTCAGAAGTCAAATACTCCACAGATGGCAGGACTTCAGTCGCCTGCTCAGGCCGGCATGAGGCCTGCAACAGGAAGACTCCACAAATGGTCAACAATGACAAGCCTTTTACTAAAGTAATCTCGAGTCGAATCATTCCTTCCTCCTGCACAGTTAGAACTGTTCCTGGGGCTCTCTCAGGTGGCGCTCACTCGGACCACCCCCAAGAGTGTCTAACGCCTTTTAATCCGTTTAGCACAAAGTGCTTCCAACTCGAATGAGCTGTGGCTCGGGGGCCAGGGCTCGAACCTGGATCGGCGGCTCCAAAGGCCGCTGTCTTGCCAATTAGACGACCCCCGAACAAGAAAAGCCGTCGGTCGAAGATCTTATCTGAAAGCTGTTCCGATGTGAAGAGAGGTAGCTGGAAGCC
>JAUXKG010000285.1 GCA_030624355.1 Acidobacteriota bacterium | reverse complement strand
CGCCGGGCTCGCGGCTGACAGTGCCGGGACCATGGAGTCCAACAGCGGCAAAGCCAACGTGACCCCCACGCCACGCAAAAAGGTGCGACGAGGAATGGCCTTTCTGGTAAAAATCATAACTCTTGTGACCTCCTCATTTGAAATGGGGTGCTCTTAACGATACCCAAAATGAGCGACGACCAGCGGTAGTCGCTGGCAGCGGCCTCCCGCAAGACCTTACGGACAGCCGGAGCATCGTAAAACTCGACTCCCCGACCTAAGGCATAGGTGAGGAGTTTTTCAGTGACCGTATAAACAAATTCTTCCTGTTTTTGCATTAGTATCGAGCGCAGCTCAGCCGGGCCCTCAAACATCGTGCCGTCGGGAAGTACCCCGGAGGCATCGATCGGGGTCCTGGCCTTGGCATCGGTGATCCGCCAGCTACCGATGGCGTCAAAGTTCTCCAGCGCGAATCCCAGCGGGTCCATCATTTTGTGGCAACTGGCGCACACGGGATCGGCACGGTGCTGCTCCATCTGCTGGCGCATCGAGAGGATCTTGCCCGCCTGGTTGCGATTTCTCAGTTCCGGAACGTTTGCTGGCGGTGGCGGGGGTGGCGTGCCCAGCAGGTTTTCCAGCACCCACTTGCCTCGAGTCACCGGGGAGGTCCGGTTGGGATACGAGGTCACCGTCAGGATGCTCCCTTGGCCTAAGATGCCTCTGCGCTGCTCGTCGCGTAATGTGACGCGTCGAAAGTGGCTACCGTAAATATCCGGAATCCCATAGTGCTGGGCCAGTCGTTGGTTGACGAACGTGTAGTCTGCTCTTAACAAGTCCAGCACACTGCGATCCTCGCGCAGCATACTCTCGAAGAAGAGTTCCGTCTCCTGCTGGAATGCCTCCCGCAGATTCGCATCGAAATAGGGAAACACATCCAGATCCGGGACCTTCGAGCGCAGATTTCGCAAGTGCAGCCACTGGGCGCCGAAATGCTCCACCAGCGCCTGGGAGCGAGCATCGGCGAGCATGCGCCGTACCTGCTTCTCCAGAACCGCAGGATCCCTGAGCTGGGCACCTTCGGCCAAATCTAAAAGCTCATCATCGGGGATACTGCTCCAGAGAAAAAACGATAAGCGGGAGGCCAACTCCAGGTCGCTGACCTGGTAGGCTGAATTTGAGGCCAGGTTTGCCGGATCCCGTTCGATTCGAAACAGGAACTCCGGGCCAACCAGTATTCTCTCCAACGCGATTCCGATACCTGCTTCAAATACTCCCTCATTGCGGCCGGCCTGGTAGAAGCTCAGGAGAGTCTGGAGGTCCTCGTCGGTAAGAGGTCGGCGATAAGCGCGTCGTGCCAATGTGGAAAGAATTTTCTCAGCGCACGGCTCTTCCTGCTCGCTGAGGGCTGGGCGGCAGAGAAGGATCTTGCGGCGGCTGGGTGTTTCTCCCACCCCCTTGGCGTCGTAAGGCCCGCCAATCGCAACAGTGGCCACAGCAGGTTCACCCCCCTTATACTGCGAGTAGTCATACTGTGTCATCGCTGGCTGGAGCGGCTTTTCAGGCACCGAGGTCTCCTTCAGGAAAGCGACCTGAAGCAACCGCATACCCGCCCCCGCTGGAAAGCGGACTTCCAAGGCTTCATCTGCCGTTCGCTCGTAACGCTCCTGTTCCGGGTCACCCAGGCCAGCCGTGGAGAAGATCCCTGCCGACCTGGCCTTGTGTTCGCCCCCAATGGTAAAGAGCTTGATTCTTTCTCCTTCCAAGCGGAGGTCGAGCTGGTGCGGCTCTCCCAGGCCGCGAATATAGCGCCTAGAGTTCTTTTGCAGGCGGATCTGGACGATGTACTCAGCGTCCAAGGGGAAGTTATGGAGAACGGCGCTTCCGCCTCGCGACCCGAAGGGCAGATCTTGGCTGGCGCGGTCATCCTGCATGAGATACTTGGAAACATTGTAGGTCTCAAAGAGCGGACCAACAGTGAGATCTCCAATGGCGAGCCGTCGAATCTTCCGTGCCACTGACAGGTATCTTTCCAACAACAACGGCGATACCGTCAGGACATCCCCGATATTGTCAAAGCCGTGTCTGGAATCGTCGGCGGGAAGAAGCGATGTGCCGTCGATTTCCACCGCCAGCAGGTCGCGGATCGCATTGGTGTATTCGGCTCGGTTGAGACGCTGAAGGGGTGGCCTGCCGGGATTGGGATGGGTCTGCGCCGCCCGGTCCAGTTCAGTCTTCAGGTAGGTGGCGAAGGCGTCGAAAGAGGCCTTAGTCGGTCGCGGCATCCCGGCCGGAGGCATCTGCCCGGCCCGAAGTTTCCGTATTACTTTCTCCCAAATGGGAGCGTCGTTGCTGACACTTACCAGGTCCGCTTGGTCCAACATCAATCCTGCCGTACGTGCCGTCTCGTTGTGACAGACGATGCAGTAGCGATCCACAAGCTGCTGGTGAGAAGAGACGGGCGACGGAACCGGACTCGAGGACAGGAGCCCAGCCTGCGCAACCGGATTCAAGGCTTGTAGCGCCGCCGCGAAAAAGCTGACAGCTAACGCAATCACGCCCAGGATTGCTCCGTGCCTGGCCGTCAACGAGGTTAGCTTTCTCATTGAGATGATAAGTTTATCTGATACCATCCGACTGGACTGCATGTCAACTTTATTCTAAACGATTTATTCTAAACGATAAAGAGTGTCTGTAATCAAAACATAAGGGACCATCAAGCAGGGATGCTTTGACTAACTTATCACTAGTCTCGGCGTTGTTGCATCAATGGTTTTGGCGTCGGGCTTGTCTCATCATCGGCCAGGGTGCCAGGATGGGGAATGACGCCGAATGAGTACACCTTCCGGTACCGAGTTCGAAACTGGCCAGATGACCATCGTGCGCTGTTGGCCAGGGGTCGGTTGACTTTTTAGTTCGATGAGGAAGCCATCTCCGCCTGGCAGAACACAGAGCCGCGCAACGCAGTACCCCGTGAGAGTGTGGATCCGCCCGACTGGCTTGCGATGGGTGATGCCACCTTTCCAGAGATTCAGAAGCTCGGTCGCTATCCATGGCGCCTCTCGAGTGGTGGCACTCGGCAAAGCCTCGCAGAGAATGCGATGTCGAGGTTCAAAGCCTCGTTCGGCCCCAAACTGTCGGCCAGAGGACTCGACAATCAGCAAACGGAGACCATCATTAAGGGCGGGGTGCTGAACCGGATGGGATGTCGAGGTAGGCCACAATCAGTTCGGATTCAATAGCATTCCAAAAAAAACTTGGGATCGAACCGCAACCCGAGTGACCGGCCCCCACCCGAGTACGGCGAAACTGCTTCTCGAACTGGGCTCCGATCCCACCGTCGTTCCCGAGTTACCGGCAAAGTACAGACGGTTGGGTCAGTGACGTGATTATGAATAATCCCGGCTAAAAGAAACGGGGCAACCAGCGCTTCCAGTCTTTCTCCAGCCGCTGGACCGAGGATTTGAATTCCTGCTCGAGGGCCTCTTCGAAGGAAACTCCCTGGGCCATCTGCTTGAGCAATCGCGGCATATGCCAGAAGCCGTAGCGCTGAGCCAGATAGGCCACCACCGAGTGGGACTGATGATAGCCCAACTCCACCTGACGAAGGGAGCGACCGCTGAAGAGAATCTCGATCTGGTTCCATGGCAAAAGCTCATCGGCGGCCAGAGCCTGCCTGAGTGAACTCGCAGGCTTGCTGGTTTTGGCGAATTTGGCTTCCTGGTACTCGGCTAGCCCTTCGTTGAACCAGTGGGGAACGCGGCCTCGAGAGAGCTCATGGACCACGGCGTGGGTGTATTCGTGCACCACCGTCCCCTTCACGGACCCCAGGTCTCGCTCACTTTCCGGCATGGGCACACGGATCTTTCCATCAAACATCCCCGCCAGCCACTCCGGGGCTCCCTCCCGAACCTTCCGGAACGTCTCCTTGCTGTAGAGCAGCACCACGATCTTATGCTTGGGTCGGTATTGAAAATCGCGCCCCACATCCAGCCGGGCCTTTTGCAACACTCTCCGCATATCAAATCCCGTCGAACGTTCTACTGAATCGTCGTAGCGCAGGGTGAAGTGGAGGCCGGCCACTCTATTCATGTCCGATTCCACCTTGGATTCGCGGCCCACTCGGTCCAGGCGACTGGCTAGACCGTTCATGCCGGGATCCAACCTTTGGGCTTTTTGCCAAGCCAGTTCGGCCTTGGGCAGCTGTTGGTTGTCATACTCGATGTCTCCCAGCAGGACATAGGCTGGAGCCAGCTTGGAGTTCAAACGCAAGGCCTTCTCCACCAGCCCCTTGGCTTTCAAGTGACGGTAACTTTTATAAGAATATGTGCGGTTCGGTTGCTGATAAAGTTGATAAGCATGGTTGAGATGGACCAGGCTG
>JAUXKG010000251.1 GCA_030624355.1 Acidobacteriota bacterium | reverse complement strand
TCTTCATGGGGGGCGTTGCTGTCGGAACTTTTCTGGGACTTCTTTTCTCGAAGATAATCGAAATCGTCGACAACGACCGCCTGGTAGAGGTCACACTGACCACCATTCTGGCCCATACCGCTTTTCTTACAGCGGAACACTTCCTGCATGTCTCCGGTGTCATGGCTACGGTGGCCGCCGGGCTGGTCCTGGGCAGCTACGGCAAGACCAAGATCTCACCTCCTGTCCACAAACACATGGAGACCTTCTGGGAATACTTTGCCTTCGTCTGTAATTCGCTTATCTTCCTCCTGGTCGGATTGAGCATCGATCCCTCGCTTTTCCTGGCAAACTATCAAGCTATCCTTTGGGGAGCGGTAGCCATTTTGGTGGCCCGCTCGGCCGCCATCTATTCTCTCTTCCCTGTTGTTCATAGACTCGAAGGCGTTGAAAGGGTGAGCGGTGCCTTTCAGACCGTTATTTTCTGGGGCGGCCTGCGCGGGGCACTCGCCATCGTCATGGCCCTGAGCCTGCCTCCCGAACTTGAGCAAAAGTCCTTCATTCTGGTTCTAACGCTGGCGGTGGTTCTGTTTACTCTTCTGGTGAACGGGCTGACTATCAAACCCTTGATGACCGCACTTGGATTGGATAAGTACTCTTTAAAAGAGAGTTACGAAAGATCTCAAGCTAAACTGCTGGCCACCCAGGACGCCGTTCAGGAAATGGATGCATTCTCTCACCAGGGAGCTATTCAGGCCAACGTTCTGGATGCCAGAAAACGAGCTTATCAGGAAACTATTGAGTCCCTGACAGAAGCGCTGGACGAGTTTCGACATGGGGACATGCTCCTCGAATTCAAGGATGAATCAGAGATCGTTTTGCGGCACTGCCTCATGATCGAGAAGAAACAGTATGAGAAACTTTTCGAGGAAGGGAGTTTGCACGAAGATAATCTCAGGGATCTGGACCATCATATCGAAATTGAACTCGACCGACTCAAGGAGGGACAGGAAGTAAACCCCCTCAAAGAGAATCCTTCGCTATTCGGTCGACTGGAGGAGCTTGTGTTATGCAATGTGGGCAAGCTGTTCTTCCTCACGCCGCTGCTACGCCGATATAAGACCAGGAAGATCGCCGCTCGATATGAAATGGCCCGGGCTCGTTATATCGCGTCAGACGTTGTCTTGCAGGAAAACGAAAAAATGGGAAGACAAGGGACCGTTTCCTCTGAAGCCGGCCAGAAGGCAAAGGAGATCTACCAGGAACTCCACGACAATGCACAACTGCGAATGGATACGATCCGTGCCGAGTTTCCAGAATATGTTGAAAAAGTGGAGGGCACCATCCTGGAACGTTTCTGTCTGAGCACCGAACTGGAAACTTTCCAGAACCTCTGTTCCCAGGGTGCAATCTCCGAAAAGGTCATGGCGGAAATGCAGGAACAGATCGATTATCAACTCCACAGAATGAGAACACGACCCGTTGAAGAACTCCTGATGCCACCCGTTCAGCTGATGCAACAGGTTCCCTGCTTCAACGAGTTGAAGGAGGACGATCTAGTCCGTCTTGCCTCCCACCTCAACGCTCTCTCTTTTCTTCCCGGAGAGGAGATTGTCAGAGAGGGGGCACACGGAGATTCTCTCTTTTTGATTGGAAGAGGCCAGGTAGATGTCTCGAGGACGGTCCAAGACAAAAGGATACACATGGCCCATCTTAAGGCAGGGGACTTTTTCGGAGAAATTGCCCTTCTTCACCCCCAGCCACGTATAGCCACCGTACAGGCCGCCACTCCCTGTACCCTGCTTGAGCTGTCTCGAGGAAGGCTCTTACCCTACCTGAAGAATGCCCCTCATCTCAGGAAAGTACTGGAAAACGCCTATCAGAATCGCATCCAGAAGACTGAATCGGCCTCGGATTTCACCCCTTTGAAGTAAACAGTTTTTCCAGCTTGCCTCGTTCCTCAGGACCCGTCATGAAAACCAAAATATCGCCCTCGTTTACACAATAACTGCGGGCTGGATTGTAGAGCCATTCATTCCCTTTTCTGACCGCCAGCAGAAGGATCCCGGGATATTTAGCTAGCTGCAGATCAGACAGGGGACATCCTACCAGCCACTCCGGAACAACCAAGTCCTCGACCCGCAGTTTCATATCGTCCCGCAGCATCACATCCAGGAATGAAACAACCGTAGGACGAATCATCACTGAAGCCATCCGCAGGCCGCCAATGAATCCGGTCTCAACCACGTCATCGGCTCCAGCCTTCTTCATCTTTCCTACATTCCTTGGCTCCCGACACCGCGCCACCACTTTGACTTTGGGATTCAACTGCTTGGAGGTCAGAGTGATCACAAGATTCTGATTGTCCTCGCCGGTGGCGGCAAACAAACCCCGTGCTCTTTCAACCCCAGCTCTGATCTGAACATCGTCATCGGTCGCGTCACCTTCAATAAACACATGGCCGGGGAAATCTCTTAACACACCTTCAATTCTCGTTCTATCCGTGTCCACCACAACGAACTCTCGCCGAGTAGCCTGAAGTTCTCCGATGATGTGAGCCCCCACACCCACTATTCCACAGACAATAAAATGGTCGCTCATTTTCTCGATGATCTTGTCCATCTTTCTTCTCCGAAAAACCTCGTTAAGCTCACCCTCAACAACAGAAGCCGTGAAATTCGACAGCAAATAGGCAAAGGTCCCGATTCCCGACAAAGCGATAAACACGGTAAATAGCCGCCCATATGGCTCTCCTGAAAGATCGACTACTTCACTAAATCCGATTGTCGAAATGGTAATCATGGTCATATAGAAACAGTCCAAGAGAGAGTTTTGTTTTCCCCCCAGCAGCCAATAACCACCTGTTCCAATGACCAGCACACCACCCAGTGAAGCAAAAGATCCCAGGATTTTTCTGTGGATTTGCGAGCTACCGTCTGCCGTCGTCATGGTGATGTTGGATCCGGTTCAATAATAGTGGATTGCACAAGCGCGCGCACAGGAAAAACCTGCCCTCTATTCCTACCTACCCGTCCTCTCAATAAAAAGAAACAGCCGACCAGGGTCAAAAAAAACAAGCAGGCTCAGCTAGGCAGCCCAAGAGATCTTAAACGTGAATGATTTCGGCAGGCACTCCAGGGTTCACAACTTCATTGTGGCAACAAAGGGAAGGTTTCGGTAACTCTCACGATAGTCCAGTCCATAACCGATGAGAAACTCGTGGGTCACATTGAATCCAACATAATTCAGAGGAATGTCGGCCAGACGCAGGTCTGAACGATCCAGAAGGCTGCAAATCGCTATCGAGGCAGGACCGCGCGCGCTCAGAATTTCGACTAGATAATTCAGACTCAGTCCAGTATCCACAATGTCCTCAATCAGCAAGACCTCTTTTCCGTGGATGTCCTCACTCAGGTCCTTGATGATGCTGACCTGACCCGTCTCTGGTCTGGGATCATAACGACTGATAGCAATAAAATCGATCGAGACCGGCAGCGATAAACGCCGAACCAGGTCGCTGGCAAACATGAAAGCACCCGTGAGCACTCCGACTACTACCAGTTCTCTTCCTTGGTAGTCGGCACTGATCTGTCGGGCCAGTTCACCAACACGCCTCAGGATGGTGGCTTCATCAAGTAGAACGTCTTGAACTGCTGCAGGAATCTCACCACGATCAACGGAAACTGCTGGCTGGCTCATTGAAGTATTCCGAGCTTGAAAAGCAGTCTGCGATAATCCCGACCATACAGAATTTTCACTTTGAGCTCCGGATACAGTTGCCACATCCTTTTGATTTTCCGGTTTTTCCGGGTGACCAATTTCTGCTTCATGGTTGTCATCTCGATATACAGATCAAACCGTGGCAGATAGAAATCGGGGGTAAAACTCTCCGTAACACGGCCCTGTTCATCCCTTTCCAGTGGGAAACATGCAGGCTCGTAGCGCCACTCTATTTGGTAAAAATCAAGGAACCGGGCAAAGTCCAGCTCGCTGCTGTGAGCGAACTGGGAAACCACTCGGTCCTGTTCGACTGTGTTCAAAGCTTCTAGTCTTGTACCAAAACCCACTGACAACGGGGTACTGGCTGCCGACCGGAAGGCCCGGCTAGTCGATCACCTGGGGGGAAACAGCCGACAAAAACTGCAAGGTGTTGTTCCCGAACAGCTCTTGGGCCACCAGATTTCGGTCGGATTCGACGACAATGTATCCACCAATCAGATCTGCGGTCTGCGGTATCAGGTTTTCCACCAGCTCCGAGCGCCGCTGGTGACTCTCCAGGACAATCTCTATTTGGCCCGCCAGATTCCCTTTCTTATCGAAGACCTGGACCAACACTTGAGCGGTTTCTTCATTAGGATTGAACAGAGCTATTCCCGTGAAAAGATCCAGGTCCGGATTTCCCTCCTCTAATGACCCATTGGCTACCTGGTCGAAAACGGCCCGCCTAAATCGAGTGGACTGCAGTGCCAAGGCCGCCGCAAACCTGCCCTCGGTGGGTTCCCCGAACACGACGTCCCCAATCACGTCCGGACCATCCGCTTCAATCTGTATCGACCCGGTGGTAACGACTGGTCCCGTAGGCAGCCCCAGATCAAATATCTGGTGCACACTCTTCTGAAAAGTGGAGAAAGCCCCCAGATTCTCTTCCACCATCTTGATCAAGCCTCCCTCCTCTGCAAATGCCCTTATCTGCAGCATGCGAGGGCTGCTGCTGGTGTTCACGAGTTTTAGACTGGTGAATACTCCGCTCCCGGAGAGGGCGCCGTTGCTCAGATGAGCTGACTCGAGCACGCTTGTTTCAT
>JAUXKG010000280.1 GCA_030624355.1 Acidobacteriota bacterium | reverse complement strand
GCGAAGTGCCGACGGAATGGTTCGGTGCCGACCTGAGTGAGTGGCTCGATCGGGGATTTTCCCCATCACCATAAAAGCGCGAAACCACAGAATCACCCAGACACTCTCTGGGTATTATTTCTCCGAACTTATGAGGGAATTGACACCTTTCGGTTCATGAATTGCTTTGAAAGCCAAAGAGGAGCCAAGGTGAGACACCGAGCGATTTCTTCTTTTCAGCAGTCACCATGAATCTAAAGTGTATCGAAAAATTGGTCAAAGACTTAACACGCATGCTAAAGCAGCTGCAGTAGAGAACTTATGCATAATCCCGGCTAGGAAAGGAGGCATGCGACGCGCGTTGGTATAGGCCTGCCGAACACATTCTCGGGTACCGATCGAAACTGCATGCTCACTTGGGCCCGCCAAGCCGACGAGGGTCCCTTCTCAAACGTGGGTGTCCTGGATCGATTGCTCTATGACACCCCCGCATTGCCACCTCACGGCCTACTTGGGCCCGTAAGTTCCGCATAAACTCGCTCGATGGTTCGGCGCCAGAGATTCGCGAAGGATTCGGTTCCTCTACGAGCTGGATCGATATAGTCTGGAACTTCTACACCGGCTAGTGTTTGCTCCAGGCTTGCCCCCCCATCAATGAAGGTTTGAACATCGGTCAAAACCTGAGTCAGGTAACTCTGAAATCGGCGAAGGTCATCCTTGGTGGCAAGGGAATCTCCTCGGCCTGGGACGAGGGTCTCAAAATCGAGCGCAAGCGCCTTATCGATGGTTTGGACAAATTCCTGCAGATACGCCTGACGCATGCCTCCAGGACCTCCCTTGCCCGGCAACAAGTCGCCGCTGAAGAGAACCTTTTCCTGAGGTAAGAACAGAACCGAATCTCCATCGGTGTGATAACGTCCCAGATGGATAAGGTGCAATTCGCGGTTGCCGTCGTGAAAGGTGAGCTGCTCTTCATAGATGACGTCAGGCAAGCGGACACCAGGCCTTGGCTCTTCAATGAGATTCTTTCTCATACCGGAATGAGCAACGATCAGCGCTTCTGTGAAAACCGGAGTTCCCTCCACGATCTCGCGATGGTGGTGAGAATGGATCAGGTATTTCACTGGAGCCGTGGTCAGCTTCTGAATCTGGGCAAGCAACTCGGTGGAGTAGTCAACCCGTTGAGCGTCAAACACCCAAACTGCGTCCTGGCCAATCACGAAACCGGAGTTGGCGCTGATGTCGCCGCTGGGGTCGGCAAAAGCCGCATAGACCCCGTCGGCCACTTCCACAATGTTCTGTTTTGAGGTTGCCGGCAGGGCCACAGCTGAGGGCGATTGCTCGCTCTCCTGGCCACCACAACCGATCAGCGCGGTTCCAGCCAGGGTGATCCCACTACGGGCGAGAAATCGTCTTCGGGACAGCTGTCCCGACAAGGATTCGCCCCCAAGATCTTGGTCTTTCACGTAGTCACTCATAGGCCCTCCATTTTGCCTTAGGGGACATTGATCCCTGGGACAGCCGGGATCCAGGCCTCTGTGAGCCACTCCTCGGGAGAGCCGAAACGAGCAGCCACGTCACGAACTTCGCCATCCTCCAAGACTAAAAGGTGGCCGTTATCAATCAACTTTCGCCCACCCACGACAAGGGTCGGAAAATAAAGCTCGAAGACAAAGCGGTAACGTTTATTGATGCCATGAGTGGGTGCCGGCCCGGAGGCACCCAGGGAAATGTGAATTGCCCCGGATCTATAGTGTGCGCCCTTCCAATTGTCGAACAACCCAGAGAAGCTGTCCCCCTCCTTCTTGAGCCCAAACTGCTTCGGATGGGTGGTAAAGGTGATCTCGTCGAGCCATCGAAGCCCGGGTCTACCATCCGCTCCAAACTCAACGGAATCGAGTCTTTCGAAGGTGCGTGTGAGATAGGAAGCCAGTCCCTTGCCTCCCTCTACGCGCTGTACCTTGCTGTTTTCAATCCATAGGGTGACAGGCTCTTGCAACACACCCACATTCAGGGTGGAAGTGACAAGCTTGCCGCGGGCGTTTTTGAACTGGTTGGGCAGCGCTGAAACCTGCATGGAATAGGAGGGCACGCCCCCCTCCAACAGCTGCTTCAACACACCCGTGTAATCGTTATCCAGCCATAGGTCAGTGCCGTCCGGAGTGGTCAAGTGAACCTGAACCCGCCCTCGCGGAATGGTGTCAATCACTTTTCGGTTAAGGGCAGCCATCAGCTCCTCTGGGAACTGCGTAAAGGGTCGATAGGCCAGTATTTCTACCGAGGGGCGAGCATTTAAGGCGGCGCGAACGCCTTGCGCGTCAAACCAGCTCCGAATTGCTTGGCCCTCCTGGTAGGTAGAACCAACGATCAGGTAAGTCAGGTTGATGAGGTCATCGTATTGAACGGTCGCCTTCCAGAGCCACTGGGGCCACCAGTTTTGACCCCAACGTTCCCAAAGCTGCATAGGGTCGCGCTCCTCTGGAAATCCATTTAAGACCACCACGTCCACGTTGGCGCCGGCCTGGACTGCATATTTCTGGAAGGCTTCTGCCAATCGTGGATCCAGACTCCGATCCGTTACGATGAGCACTGAGGAACCAGACTTGATCTCCTCCATGTCGTAGCGCTTCAGCACCGTTCGAACGCCCGGTAACAGATCCTCTATGCTCTGCACTTCCGGGATGTCCGGAAAGCGGGGCGCTGGAGCATCACCGGCGAGACATAACGCCACAGAAACTGCCAGAAAGAGTAGAACTCTTCCTGCGTACATAAACCAATAACTCCTCATGATCCCCTCCCTGAAGTAGTATAGGCGGAATCTGACAGTGAATCGATCCTTCAGTTGAGAAATCTCCAAGAATACAGAATTTCGCGTATCGTCTTCCTGATCTTCGTGCTGGGATGGGACTTCGGATCGGTGCGCTGGACAGGATGCAGCAAAGGCGTCTTAAAAGAAATGGTCAACCCCAAGGTAGACGAAAAGCAACAATCCGAGGGTGAGCAGAGTGTTTGCGATCCACCGGTTTCGAAAGGGGGCAGAGACCCACGCTTGCTTGTTGTTCATCCACAACAGTATTGAAACGATAAAAGGGAAAAAAAGGGCACCGACAACTGTGTACACGAAGATCAACCAGACCGGTCTCTGCAGATAGAGAGTTGAAATTGAGGCAAGAGTCATGTAAACGACGTAACCCCGATACGCCATCCCGGCCTGACCTTGCGGCTGGCGTCGGCGCCATAGATGAATCCAATCGTCGAAGAGAAACGGGACGCCGTGCCACACTCCCAATACCGAGGAATAGGCAGCTCCCCAAAACCCAAGTAAAAAAATGATTCGCCCGATCTCACCTGTCTCCTCAGCGATGCGATCGGCAAGCAGCAAACACAGTTGAGGACCTTCCTCTAAGATTCCCCCTTTCCAGTCAATCTGAGTGGAAAGAAACATCATGCAGAGGGAGAACAAAAAGACCAGCGAAAAGGACACACCCAGATCATTTCGCACAGAGCCGACGCGATTCCCTCCGGACCACCTCTGCTCCCTGATCCAGTAGCCATAAGAGAGTAAAGTAACCGTTCCCCCAACGCCTCCAATCACCGAGAGCGTGTAAGCGAGAGAGATTTCTGACGGTTCTGGCACCCCCCACCTGGCCCCCGAGCGCAAAATGAGGATGCTGGTGAGCAGCAGGCACGAACACATGAGGCCGATAAAAACCTTCATCACATCAACCAGACGTTCGTAGGTTCCCCAATACACCATAACGAGAGCAGCCAACGCGTGAAGCAATCCCCAGATCGGTTGAGAAATCTCAGGAAACAGCGCTGCTGGAACCATGGCACTGGCTGCCACAAGGGCGCTGGAAACCACGTAGGACCAGATCAGGAAATATCCAAAGAAAGCGACCAGCACCAAGCTGGGGAGATGATCTCTCCATCCTTCCATAAAGGTTGTCCCGGTAGCCAGCTGCCATCGAGCCAAACCCTCAGTGATAACGAACTTAAGCAGGACTCCTGCAGCAACTGCCCAGACCAGAGTCAGACCGTACTCCGCACCCGCGATAGTTGCCGATACCATGTCCCCAACACCTATACCCGTGGCAGCCAGCAACAGCCCCGGCCCAAGATCCGTGAGTACTCTCTTTAACGTTGTCATGCCTTTAGGTTTACCCCGGGGGTGCGGGAAACCGGTTCGCCCTTCAGAGGTGGGATGCGGGTGAAGTAATCCCTATCTGTAGCACCTTAACCCACCTTTCTTTTCTCTTCCAACTTCATCTGTTTTCGTATGATGCCCAGTTCGGACTCGCTAGGTGGAGGGGTGGTGGAAAGTTGAGGTGACAGCCGTGGTTCCCAACCCATGTTCTGTTGCAAATCGGACAGGGGAACACCGGGATGCAAGGAAAGGACTTCCATTTCGCCGCTGTCTCTTTCGAAACCGAAAACTGCCATATTGGTCACCACTGTC
>JAUXKG010000168.1 GCA_030624355.1 Acidobacteriota bacterium | reverse complement strand
CACCACTTCGTGACAAGAACCTATGAATAATCCGGGTTAGTCCACCGGGCAACTGACCACTGACGAATAAATGTCGGCGTAAAGCGAGAATAAGCAGCCACCTTCCCTGAACGGAACCACGTTTTATCCCCGCCAGCCATTGATAATTGTTTCCCTTAGATCGAAGCCGAATGCCCGACCGGAAACGACAATAATGGGAGCACCCTGCAGCCTTTTGTAGACGGATCCATTCAATTTATGAAATATATCTACGGCCAGTTCTCCAAACTCGAATGCTTGATATCGCTCATAGACGCTCTGGCCGTCGGAGACATAGCGGTCGGCGTTGAGTGTTTTGTCCTCAAATTGTCTGATCAGATCACCAGGGTTCAATCCTTCTTCAACGAAATCAGATACCATCGGACCCACGACCGAGTAATCGAAAGGATCCACCTGTTCTGGTCTCAGTTCAGCGGAAGCTGGCGTCTGGAAAATTCCTTCGGGAATCATCGACCGCTCATGTTTCTTGTTTACCCATCTGGCCAGTCGGTAGACATCGGGCTTGGGCAGGTCCCCAATCACCGAAAGGCCTCCCACCATGTCACCGTAAAGAGTCGCATATCCCAGGGCAATTTCTGTCTCATTTCCATTTGTTAACAAGAGCGCTTCCTGATCGTTAGACTCTGACATCATGATCAGCCCGCGAATTCGCGCTTGAAGATTTTCTTTCGTCACGGAGAGACGAATCGGATGGAGGTAGCTCTCAAAATCCTCCCTTACCCGATCTACCATCGCTTGGATTGGAACAACGTGGTAATCGAGCTCGAAATTTTCGGCTAGCTGGCGGGCCAGCTCCTGGGTCGTCTGGGAATTGTGCTTGGAGGGAAGATTATAGACGCTCAACAGCTCGGGTCCCACTGCATCGAAGGCGATGGCTGTCCCCAGCGCTGAATCGATTCCGCCCGAGACAGCCTCCAGAACTTTCTTGAAAATACCGACTTTCTGGTAATAGTCGCTGACGCCCATGACCAGGGCCTGATAGATTTCAGACTCCCGATCGAAGGGCGGAGTGCCGACTGGCTGGGCCCGACCCTCTTCAAAGCAGACTGTCTGCTGGTCCTCGACGAACTGGGACAAAACTGCTACCCGCTGCCCTGTCCGATCATAGGCCAGACTCATTCCGTCAAAGGGTATGATGTTCTTCCCATTGTCACCAATTCCCACCGTGTTGACATAGGCAATGGGAATTCCGTGACTCTGAATCTGTTGCTGCAGAATCCGTTCACGCACGAACCGCTTTCCATCCTCACTCCCAGGCCTGCTACCCACAAAAGGACTTGCATTGATTGTGAAGAGATAATCGACGCCTTTTTCCCGATAGATCTCACACGGTTTGAACTCGTATTTCTCATCCCAAAGATCTTCGCAGATCAAAACTCCCACTGAGATCGTCCCCTCACGGGTCTGAAGCAGGACCGGTTCCACCTCCTGCCCTTCGGTGAAGTAGCGCTTGTCGTCAAAATAGCGATAAGCGGGCAGCAGTCGTTTGTGAACAACCTGAAGCAATCGCCCATTTTGAATCACTGCAGCAGCGTTGTAGCGAACTAGACGCCGGTCGGGACCGGTACGTTGCTCGTCGAAGTCGATAAACCCCACGATGGCGGCGATCTCCTCGGTAGCGGGAAGAACCTGCTGTATCAGTGTCTCTTTGTTTGCACGCAGAAACTCCCGGTTGATCAGAAGCTTTTCATCCAGACAGTATCCGGTAAGACACATCTCGGGAAAGACCACGAGATCGCACTGCTGGTTCTTTGCGACCTCGATCCCATTCAGAATCTTGCGGGTGTTGGCGGCAATATCGCCACTTCTGGGATTGATTTGTGACAAAGAGACTCTGAATTTCATGACCGCTTTCGATCGTCCTCCGACTGCATCAATTGGCGAACACTCCCGCCTTGGATCAGTTTTCATCATTATATCTGATCCCGTTTGCCACTATTGACATCCGCTTCAAAGCTTCGTACACTCCCTCCACCTTCGGTGGACAAGATTCGAGGCTTCATGAAGCGTGCCCGCCCACCTTTGCTTTTTCGCCTCCTTTTACTTCTTTTTCCCTTAGCCAATTGCTCCCTGATGTCTGCCCAACATGGGATTGACGTCAGTCTCGAAAACGATCTGAACCGGCAGATTGACAAAATCGCTCCCGCCTTTGATAGGGCTCTTCGCCCCGCCTATCTGGCCTATGCGCTATCGGAGGGCTCCAGCTGGTCCACGCCCTCTTCCGAGAACCCGTTTCTTCAAGTGAATCGAATGCTGGCCAAAGATGTTGTTCCCCTGGTGGAGTCGACCTGGGACCTGGCCGACCGCTATTTCAAGAGCGGAGGCGAGGAGACTTACCGAATCAGGCTATCCGGATGGCGCCTCAGAATTCAGGGTCTGCAACTTCTGAACTTGGAGGAGTACAGGCGGGCCGTCCCGGCTTTGAAAAGGGCGTTGGCGATTTACCGTGCGGCGGACGATCAAGAGGTTGCAATCCTCCTCTCGAATAACCTGGCCTACGCCTATTTTCAGCTGGGCAACTTGGAGCAAGCGCTGAAGCAGGGCCAGACCGCTTTCCGAGGGGCTCGTTTGCTGGCCAATGATTTCAAAAGCGCTCTTTTCGCTTATAATCTCGGATGGATCTACTTGAATTCAC
This sequence comes from Acidobacteriota bacterium, assembly GCA_030624355.1. Lineage (GTDB taxonomy): Bacteria > Acidobacteriota > UBA6911 > RPQK01 > JADFOI01 > JAUXKG01. The sequence goes on along the minus strand of JAUXKG010000168.1, from coordinate 3,476 downwards.
AACAATTTGAACAGGCGGCAGACTACCTGAACCGGGCGGTTGATTTCAGTCGTCAAAGCCGAAATCGTATTCTCCAAGCATCGGCTTCAATTAATCTGACAATTCCCTACCTGTATCTGGGGCAAATCCAGCAGGCACACACTCATCTACGTGAAGGGTCGCAGATGGCTTCACAAATCGGGAGCTTCCGCCTGCGGGCGATTGCTTCCTACAACCTGGCCATCCTGGCAGCCATGGAGGGAGATGCCTTCACTGTCCGGCGGCAGCTAAGAACCGTCCTGCTCCTCCTGAGGGGCTATGGAGATCGAGTGTTTCTGCACTCTGAAAGATCTCTGCTTGAAAAGCAGGCCATCAAATTTTTGATCCGATCGCAGCCAGGCTACCGAGCAAATTCGATTCTTTCTCAATACGTTAGCATTGAATCTGTAGAGCAACACCAAAAGGATGACCCCATTGCCTTGCATTCCCATGCTGCACATATGCTGGCCCGTTTTGGCAGCGCCGTCTTGCAGGCTGGAACTACGACCGGGCTAACCGACGACGCTTCGACCAGTCGAGTCACGCTGGGGTCGGTCCTGACCTTTCCAGACAGCTCCTCGACGCTTCCTGTTCATTTCACGCCGTCGACTGGAGTCAGGGTTGGATCTTTGGAACTTGAGATTGACCTGCCGCACGGAGTTTCGTTTATTAGCGTGGAGAAGGCCCCTCCCCTAGAAGAATTGGGCGTAGAATTGAGCACTGAGATCCGCAAGAACAAGGTCGATGCAGAAGGCTCCAGTTTGCAGATCAGACTGGTGGTCGAAGAAAACCGGGCTGACCCGGAACCTCTGCCTGAAGGTCTGCTGCTCTATCTGACCGTTGCCTTCACCGAAGCCGTGCATCCCGGCAGTCTCATACTGAAAAATCGGGCCAGGGCTCAAGATCTGAGTGCGCCAGCACAGCCAATCCAGCCGCTGATCTTTGAGGATACCCGAATCACCGTCCTCGACAACGAATCAGCTCCCGCCATGGTTTGTTTTTACTACCTCCACTAGCCTGCATATCTCACATTATCTCTGCTGCGGAAGCTCATCCATCCGCCCTGCCTGCGTTTCGCTCAACAGGCCTTGTCAGAGCGGCGTCTGAGACTCCTCGCTACGAGACAGCGTGAAAAAGGCGGACTACTAGGAAAAGAATATCCTACGGAAAGATTTCGCCGGCAGCGTTCATTTCCAGGTAACGGGTCCGGCCGGTTCAGCTCCAATCTCATCAGCCAGTGCGGGAACCAGGTGAACAGTCCGACCTCCCACTACAGTCATCAGCACACGGATGTTGGGAATGTCGTCTTCGGGAATAGTGAGGTAGTCCCGATCCAACACAATGAAATCGGCATACTTGCCCGGCTCTAATGACCCCATTATGTCCTCTCTCAGGACATAATGGGCCCCCCAGGTAGTCAACGCCTTCAATTGAACGATCCGATCAGTCCTTTCCGAGGGACCATAGACTTTTCGAAAGGCTTCGTTGTAACGAGTCATGCCCTTGTGTATGAAGAAAAAGATCTTGTGGGGCAACGGCCGGTCAATCTCGAATCCATTCATTATTCCAGCCTTGGTCACACTGTTGCGGGGCACCGCCCAATGGGCATATTCCTCTCCATAGTCTCGCACAAAAAATGAGGTGTCGTAACCTGTTCGATTTTCCCACAGCATGGTATTCAGCATGCTGACCATCATTCCCAGCTTCTTGATTCGGGGCAGCTGATCGGGGCGTGGTGCTTTGGCGCTATGATCGAAAGCGTGCCGCTTGGCCCGAATTTCCTCCAGTGTGAACCCGGCTTCCGCACTCATTGTTTCGATGGAATCCATGAAATGATCGATATCCTTGTCGCCGTCACTGTGCATGGTGGCAATACGGCCGCCCACGCGAATGATCCGGTCCATAACCTCCCGGCCGATGGTTCCGGGAGCCAGCGAACACCATTCCCGCTCCTTGACCTTGGCCGGTGCATCGATGGTCGTACAAGGCATGGCCGAGTCCCCCCAGGCCCCGATATTCCATAGATGATCGGTTCCGTGACCCAGCAGACCCGACACGTAACGCAAGGTTTCCTCATGAAAATCGGGTCCTCGATAGCCCCAGGCATAACGAGTAGTCATCTGGCCGGTTCGATCCAGCAAAGAGAGTGCCTGGAAATTGTTCATGGCATAGGGAGCCGAACCAACAGTGGTGACTCCCCAGGCAGCCCACAGCTCCATCTCCGCTTTGAGCACCTGTGCCAGTAGAGCGGTTTTTCCCTTAAAGATTAGATCGGGTTCTACCGGCCGGCTGAACGCTAGACCGGTTTTTTCAAACTGGCGGATCTCCTCGTCGCTGGCAGGACCCCCCTGAACCGTGTCCTGAAGGGTGGGATAGACCTTCTTCAACTCCTCCATGGCACGGCTGTTGATAACGGAAGTGATAAAACCATTCCTGACTTTGACCGGATTATTGGGAGCTAGACGATCCAGGCGTTCCTTGGTGATGATGCGGGGAAAACGACGGGGCAGCTCATAGGCATGCTCATACTCGGGGCCAAAGTTGAAGGTGAGCCAAACCCACTGGCCGGGCTTGGCCTTGTCCACAGCCTCGCGGAACACCGACTCGAACAGCTCAAACTGCTTGCTGGGGGAATCGGGATCCAGCCAACGCATGATCATGACCTCATTGTCATCACTCCCCAGTACGTGCCTGAGAGCTTTCGGTTCCTGAAAGGCCCAGTCAGTAGGGTGCTCATGAGTCAGAATAAAGCTGGGCAACACGGTGCGACCCTTCAGATCAATCTGTTGGGTGGCCGGGCCGGCCAAAATCCGAATTTCACTATTGCTGCCTGTGGCCAGAACTCTGTCCTCACGGATTGCCAATGCCTCCACGATGGTCCCCACCTTGGACTCAAAAGAGCTGTCATCCATAAGAACAATCTTGCCACTGTGCAGAATCAGTTGTGGATATCCCAGTCTGGCCGATATTTCGGACGATTGCGCCGCTACGGCAGAGGTCAGGGAAATCAGGCTAAGACAAAAAAGCGCGATCTTACTTTTCGTGTTCATGGTGATTCGAAGACTCCTTGGGTTATCTCGTTTCTTTCTGGTTACGCATTTAATTCCAAACAACAGTTTTTTGCTAGCCCGGAATATGCATAAATTCTCTACTGCATCGCCTAGATCACTCGTCCTGACTGTGTTGCGCTCGGTCGGTTTCCTCAGCGTACCATACAGTACGCTTGCGGGAGCCTCGGTCGCGCGCCTTGTCAGGCCGGCGCTTTCGGCGCTTCGTGACGAGAACCTATGCATAATCCGGGCCAGCAGAATCAGCAATCTCACCCCATGGCTTGTCAAAACAAACAGCCGGGCCACTCATTCCTGTCTGGCCGACTGCTTTCGAATGCTGACGATGTTGCGGGCCATGGAGGCCAGAAAATCCATGGCCAGCTGGAAATGATCCTCCAGCAAATCGAT
>JAUXKG010000338.1 GCA_030624355.1 Acidobacteriota bacterium | reverse complement strand
ACTTTACCGATCAGAGATCCTCGATCCTGTGACTTCTCCACGTTACCCGTATCCCCAACAGTGAGATACATCTGCCCGTCCGGCCCAAAAGCCAGGTCGCCAATGCCGTGAACTATCCCCCAGGGCAGGCTGTCCAGTACCACCTGGGGATCACGGCCCTGTCCGTTGCGATCGGTGAGGCGACGGACCTGATTCCTTAATCGTCCATGCTCGTCGAGAAATGCGCCCAGGACATAGATGTGCCGGGTGGTGGCGAAATCCGGATCGACAGCCAGCCCCGTGAGGCCGGTGCTGCGAAGATGAACCACATCCAGAAGAGCCCACAACTGGGTTTTGAACCCGTCAGGGTCAACGACGCGGATGCGGCCTATCCGCTCAGCCACAAAGATCCTGCCGTCGGGAGTAAAGTCAATGGACCAGGGAACCTCCAGATCCTTTGCGACGGTCTCCAACACCAGCTCTGTTTGGCTTCCTTGGAGGCCCGCCGCCTCTCCCGTGGTGCCCCACAGCGGGGCCAGCAGTATCGTCGCTATCAGTGCTGTCTTCGACGGGCTGATCGTGATCATTGGCAACAGTATGATACCAACCGTTTCGTCAATAGGAGAGGAATGTTTTGGTGGTAGGGGCGGCACAAGGGTATATAAACCTGGTGCTCGGAGATGAACCCTTGGCCCGGTGTTGCTCAATTGTCTTGAGATCTTTCCGTCCGGAAACTATGCTCAAGGGGTACTCTTGAGAGAGTGTCACTCGTGGTGCCCGGTTGTCTCATGTTCCACCGCGGATGCACTTTGAAGGGACATCCTGATTCAGAGGGGTATTACCAATGAAATGGTTCGTAGCAATCCTTTTCTCCGTGATGGCTGCTGGAGCGTATTTTCTATGGTTCAAGGAGCAACCTCCCCCTCCAGCGGAGACTCCCAAGCCCCGGCCGGCGGTGGTGCAGAGACCCCAGCCCAAGAAAACTCCTCCCCAGCCACGGCTGGAGTACTCAGAACTGAGAAAATGGGTACCGAACAATGAGCGTCTGGGCTTGGGCTTGGAGATTCTGGTGGACCCCGGCGCCAGCGAAGATCAGTTGATTGACTTGGTCAAACGACTGACCGATTCCAGGGATCCGGTAACCATTCGCGTTTTCAGCTCACAGAAGGCCTATGACGAAGACCGCAGGCAGACCTACACGCAGGAACACCAGAGTGGTTACTTGATCCTCTATCTGAAGAATCTCACCGGTCGGGGTCCGTACGACGGCTTGAACGAAATCAGATGGATGCAGGAGAAAGGCCACCTGAGCCACAAGCGCGGTTCCAGGACAAAGTTCTAGAAAGAGAGTCGATGACCCGTATACAAATTTCCGACCCCATTGGGGAGATGTGTTTCTGGGAAAGAGTCAAAATAAAAGGGAGGTAAGAGGAATGGCAAACCGTTACAAGATTCTGGTTGTTTTGTTGCCAGTCAGCCTGGCTTTGTTGCTGTCGGTCTGCGGACCTTCTTCCAGTGTGGCAACTGTCGAGGCGTCCGGTGTTCAAAACCTGGCATTTAACGATGAAGAAGAGGCGAAGGCCTACCAGGAGTTTCGCAAGACTGCCACGGTCAGAGGCCAGGTATTCGAGGATCTGGATAAGATGGAGGTAGTCAGCAAGCTCGAGCACGGGGTGTGGGATGTGGAATCCAATCTCTACCTGGAGGGTGAGGGACTCCGCATACTGGACATTCACATCGATGAGATCCCGCCGGGAGAACACAACGTCAACCACCGAGGACCCAACGAGGCCGCCAAGTATGTACTATCGGGCCGGGGCTATATGCTGTTGCAGCCGATAGGCGGGACGGAGCAGAGAATCGAGCTGAAAGAGGGAACTCTGGTGGCCGTTCCCCGCTATTCCTGGCACTACAGTTTCAACACCGATCCCGATCGTCCCCTGAGAATGTTTGCCGTGACCCCTGGGAAACTGATTCACTTTGTGGGGACCGACCGTCCAGTCGATCCGGCCAACGAAGAGTACGCTCGGGAGGCCAAAGAGCGCCTGATGAAGAAGAAGTAAGAAGGGACCCCTCCCAAGCCCGGATTAAGAGAAACGAGGACAGTCTACTCTGTCCCCTCTTTTCTTCACGCCACTGGCTCACGAACGGGAGAGCAGCTCGCTCACATGGGCTTCCACGGCCATGGCCAGTCCATCTACGTTGTAGCCTCCTTCCAACAGCGAGACGATCTTCCCTTCACAAGCGGAATCGGCCAGGTTCATGACTATTCGAGTCAGTCGCTTAAAGCCGTCATCGGTGATCGAAAAGCAACCCAGGACATCATCCTTTCGGGAATCGAAGCCGGCCGAGATCAGGATGAAGTCGGGTTGAAATCGATCGGCTGTCGAAAGGAGCTTCTCTTCAAAGGCTCTGATGATCTGATCGTCCGTTGCGCCGCAATCGAGATGGACATTGATGTTGTATCCAGCTCCCGGACCCGCCCCTTCTCGGCTGGGATCGCCCGTTCCGGGGTAGGCATGCCAGTTGTGGGTGGAGAAGAACAGGACACTCGGATCCTTCCAGAAAGCGCTTTCCGTGCCGTTGCCGTGATGGTAGTCCCAGTCCACAATGAGAATCTTCCTGAAGCCCAACTCCTGTTGGGCATAGCGGGCCGCGATGGCCACGTTGCCGTAAAAGCAAAAGCCTTCCTCGCCCAGGTTATTGTGAGCATGGTGGCCGGGTGGACGAATGGCGCAAAAAGCGTTCCTGACCTGCCCTTCCGCCACCGCCTTGACCGCCGTCAGGGATCCTGAGACAGCCAGTTCGGCCACTTCTCCAGTAGTGGGTATTTGCTTGACCGCTTCGAAGTGATCGGTGGTGTGAAAGTTCCTGATGTGGGGCGCCGCATCCACCGAGGGAGACAGACGAGTCACCTCTTGAATCAGTCCCGAATCACTCATTCGTTTGGCAATCTTCTTTAGTCTTTGGGGGGACTCGACATGGTCTGCCTCCAGGACGTGCAACAGATAGCGATCATCGTACAAATAGCCGGTGGCGGAAGCTAGAGAGGCAGCCAGGGCAGCTGAGGATCCGGGCCAGGCGGCCAGAGCTACAGTGGCACCGGAAACCGACTCCAAAAACTCTCGACGACTCTTTCTTTTCAATAGCATTGGATATTCCTCTTTGTTCAATGATATTGATTGGATTCCGGGCTTTCTTGTCTTTACCCACGATCATACACCAGGGTCGGGGAAACTTTCGAAAAAGGAGATGGCCACGAAAAGAAACAGGGCTCAGCCCAGCCGGTCGGGAGCTGCACAAACATGACGGCAGAGGAATATGATGTTGCGGTCATCGGAGGTGGGCCAGCCGGATCGACCGTCGGTCGCCTCCTGGCCGAGTGGGGGTACTCGGTTTTCATCCTGTGCCGGCCGCCGGGGAGCCAGCCTGTCCTGGCCGAGTCGCTACCCCCCAGCAGTCGCAAGCTTTTTGATCATCTGGGAATTCTCGGCCAGCTGGACGCAGCAGGATTTTACCGCTCCAGCGGCAACACCGTCTGGTGGGGAGAAGGGGCAGGGCGGGTAGAGAAATTCTCCGGCTCTTCCGAGAACTTGGGATATCACGTGCTGCGAAGTGATTTCGACCATCTGCTGCTGCAGTTGGCCGAGGCCTCGGGAGCCTGTGTCCAGGTCCATGGCACGGTCTCTCAGGTAGATCTTGAGACCGGAGGGCCGGCTCGTCTCGAGTATCAGGTGGGTGGTGGGAACATGGGGCAGGTCTCGGCTCTCTTTGTTCTCGACTGCTCGGGCCGTGCCGGAGTGCTTGCCCGTCGGGACCTGCGAACCAGGGAACCCGGTTTCAATACCTTTGCCATAGCAGGAATTTGGGAGAGGGAGTCGGGCTGGCAGCTGGAAGATGAGAGCCATACCCTGGT
>JAUXKG010000100.1 GCA_030624355.1 Acidobacteriota bacterium | reverse complement strand
TGATCATCTTCATGGTGATCCAGCCGACAATGCAATACAACCTTGAAGCCAGAGTGCCTCAGAAAGCCCCTGATATAATTCCGGAGAATATCATCGTGAAGTCGGACGCGATCGTTATTTCTATCGACGCGACGGGTGCTTTACGTATCAACCAAGATCCGGTAACGGCAGACCTGCTGGGAGAGAGACTATTCGATATCTATAGCGCACGTGCCAACAAGAACATGTTTATCCAGGGAGATGTGGATCTTCCTTTTGGTGATGTGGTTAAAGTCATTGACATCGCCAAGGGCGCTGGGATTGGCGATGTCGGTCTCATGACACCGGAGGAGGAGCTGCCGGAGGCTGAGTAGGCCCGAGCGAGAAATCCACTCATCAGTTGAAGGAGAAGACAGAATGTATTCTCGAAGGAAATACTGCATCCTGACGATACTGTTGGTGCTTGTGATGGCGGCATCAGGCTGCACCATGCTCGAGCAATTAAAGGCACGAGACCAGCTTAACAAGGGAGTCAATGCGTACACGGCAAAGCACTACGATGATGCAATTGGTTTCTTCCAGCAGGCGGTAGCACAGGATCCGGACTTAATTGAAGCCTACCTTTACTTAGCGGCTGCCCAACGCGCCCAGTTTATTCCTCAGGGCACCAGCAGGGAGAATCTGCAGAGAGCCCGAGACTCGATAAAGACCTTTGAAGAGGTGCTAAAACGTACCTCGGATACTACCCATCAGTCTACTGTAATGGCCAATCTTGCTGGTATTTACAGTGGAATGGGTCGGCATGATGAAGCGAAGAATTGGTATCGCAAGCGGATTGATGTCGAGCCGGACAACCCTGAGCCGCTGTACGGAATCGCAACGATCAACTGGCAGCTCTCCTACGATGAGACCGGTATGACTGGTGAGAATGTCGAGATACTGGAGGAAGAAAGAAAGGAAGAGATCGGTGCTCTTGTGGATGAGGGAATCGATGTTTTGAAGAAAGCTTTGCAGCTAGACTCCGAGTATGCGGATGCGATGCAGTATTTGAATCTGCTGTACCGCGAGAAGGCAAAGCTCACTGAAGAGGAAGAAGAAAAGGCAGATTGGGAGCGAGAAGCAGATAAGTTAGCCCTGCAGGCACTGGACTTGAAGCGGACACAGCAGGCGGATGAGGAAGCAAGCCGCAAGAGACTGGGGGGGGAAAAGGAGTAGGGCAAAAGGCCCTGTCGCGCCCGGCGACTGGAATAGAGAGTATCGGGAGAGGGTCCCGGGGATCCTCTCCTTTTTTTTGTCCCTATTGAGCTAAAAATCCGTGCATCCCCCGGGCTAGCCTCATTGAAGTGGTAGAATAGTTTCGTGCAAGCATGATTCGCTACGAGGATCTGGAAGAAAGAGTCCAAAGATACCATCCCACCGCGGACCTTGAACTTCTGAGAAAAGCCTACATTTTTTCTGCTCGCGAACACAAAGGGCAGGTTCGTCAGTCGGGGGAACCTTATCTGTCCCACCCCTTGGAAGTTGCCAATATTCTGGCCGAAATGAAGTTGGATGTGGCCTGTGTGAGCGTGGGTCTGCTTCATGACGTGGTTGAAGATACACTGACCACCGTAGATGTCATTGAAGAGTACTTTGGTGAGGACGTGGCTCACATTGTTGACGGGGTCACCAAAATAAGCCAGATTCAGTTTTCCTCGAAGCGGCAAAAACAGGCCGAAAATTTTCGAAAGTTGATGCTTGCGATGGTGGATGACATTCGCGTCATTCTGGTCAAATTGGCTGATCGTCTGCACAACATGCGAACTCTCCAGTACTTGTCCGAGGAGAAGAGAAAATTGATTGCTCAGGAGACACTGGATATTTATGCCCCTATTGCACATCGTCTGGGCATAGCCAAAATCAGAGGTGAATTGGAAGACCTGGCTTTCGGTTATTTAGACCCGGTAGCTCACAAAACCATTGACTCGCAACTGAAGGAAAAGAAAAACACGAGCGGAGCCTTCATCGAACAAGTGATGAAGAGCATGCAGCAACGCTTCACAGAACAGGGTATTGAAGCTGAAATCAAGAGCCGTGTTAAAAGAGTTTATAGCACCTTCCAGAAAATGAAGCGTCAGAAGATTGGTCTGGACCAGGTTTATGACTTCATTGCTATTCGAGTGCTGGTAGAGAAGGTGAGTGATTGTTATACAGCCCTGGGCCTTGTAAATAACATGTGGAAGCCTATTCCAGGACGAATCAAGGACTTTATTGCCATGCCTCGTCCGAACATGTATCAGTCCCTTCACACCTCTGTGATTGGACACGACGGGCATCCCTTCGAGGTTCAGATCCGCACTCACGAAATGAACCGTGCAGCGGAGGAGGGGATTGCCGCACACTGGAGGTATAAAGAGGGAGCACTTCAGGAAGACAAAGACGACAAGCGTTTTCAATGGCTGCGCCAACTCCTGGAATGGCAACAAGAGGTGGGCGACCCTCGTCAGTTTTTGAGCAATCTGAAGATTCAGTTGTATCCTGAGGAAGTCTACACCTTCACTCCAAAAGGGGAGGTCGTCACCCTGCCGCGCGGCGCTACACCGGTGGATTTTGCCTATTCGATTCATACCGAAGTCGGCCACCAGTGTGTGGGAGCCAAAGTCAACAGCCGAATTGTTCCCTTGAAGTACAAGTTGAGTAACGGTGAGATTGTCGAGATTGTGACGGCCAATAAAGCGCATCCCAGCCGAGATTGGCTCAAGTTTGTGAAAACCTCTCGTGCCAAAGGGGCCATCCGGCGGTGGATTACTCTGGAACAAAAGGAACAGGCCATTGAGCTGGGCCGAAAGCTTCTTGACAGGAGTGCACGCAAGTATGGGTTCGATTTGAAGAGATACGCTGACGAACTCGAGTCGGTTATCTCAGGCTTTAATGCCTCCAAGGTCGAGGATCTTTTGGCCGGTATCGGATTTGGCAGGGTCTCCTGTCGCAATGTCCTGAAAAGAATCGACCCGCAAAGGGTCGAAAAGGTACCTGAAGAAGCGGCTGAATCGAAGCTGACTCGAATGGTCAACAAGGTGCTGCGACGCTCCGACAAAGCTATTCAGGTCAGTGGCCATGATGACCTGTTGGTGTATCGAGCCCGATGTTGCAGTCCCATACGTGGTGAAGAAATCATCGGCTATATCACCGTCGGTCGAGGGATCTCTGTCCACTCGGTGAGTTGCCCTAACGTGGAGAGTTTGCTTCTAAACCCGGAGCGGCAAATCGAGGTTGAGTGGACCCGGGATGGTCAAGGGGTAACCTACCCGGTTCGTCTGCTGATTTCCAGTGAGGACCGAACGGGAGTTCTGGCTGAGATCACCTCGGCTGTGTCTGGCATTGATACAAACATCGTGAATGTGAAAGCCAGCACTGTCGATAGTCGATACGGATTGGTTGATATGACGGTAGAAATCTGTGATGTTGAACATCTCGACAAGATCATGAATTGCATCAAGGCCGTCGATGGAGTCCATGAAGTTGAGAGAAGAAAGATCCGGGTCAGATTGGATAAAGGAAAATCTGAAGCGGAGGAGCCGTCTGCCAAGTCGGCTGGCTAACTAGGCAATCGAGGGTTTTCGAACCTTCCCAGCCTTAAGACACTGCGTGCAAACTCGAATGCGGCGGATGGAGCCGTTCACGACCGCCCGAACACGTTGCAGATTCGGGTTCCAACGTCGCTTGGTCACATTGTGAGCGTGCGATATGCGGTTGCCGAATCGGGGGCCCTTTCAACAGATCTCACATACCTTAGCCATTCCTGCTTCTCCAAAGGTCACGTCAGTGCGAAGTTGGGAATTAGACCACTGGAGCTGGCACCATGTCAACTTCGGACAGGCTCCTAGCCCTCATTTTCCTCCCTCTTGTCGAGTACTCATCTCTTGTTGCCCGGTCTGATTGACTGGGCGATCCGATAGAGTTTTGGCTATTATGGGTGAATGATGAAGGACGCCTATATCGTTTCAGCCTGTCGCACTCCGATTGCCGGGTTTCAGGGCGGTCTGAAGTCCCTGTCCGCAGTGGATTTGGGGACTGTGGTGGTTGAAGAGGCGATCCGGCGGGCCGGTATTTCCAAGGAATCCGTGCAAGAGGTCATCATGGGGAATGTCCTGTCAGCGGGGCTGGGTCAAAACCCTGCTCGCCAGACAGCTCTGGGTGCTGGTGTACCGGTTCAAGTCGCTGCTTTGACGATCAACAAGGTGTGTGGGTCGGGATTGAAAGCGGTGATTCTGGCGGCTCAAGGAATTCGAGTCGGAGATGTCGATGTGATGGTGGCCGGTGGTATGGAAAGTATGAGTAATGCTCCCTTTCTGCTGCCTGGGGCCAGGAGAGGACTTCGCTTGGGGCACGGCCAGGTTCTCGACTCCATGGTCCATGATGGTCTGTGGGATGCCTATGAAAATTACCACATGGGGTGTACGGCGGAACTTGTAGCAACCAGGTACGGCGTGTCCCGGCAGGATCAGGATCAATATGCCGTGGAGTCGCATGCCCGGGCCGTTGACGCGATGCAGGAAGGCCATTTCCAAGCAGAGATAGTCCAGGTTCGGATTCCAGGCCGCGAGAAAATTCTGTTCGAGAGGGATGAGGGCCCCCGCGAACAGGCGTCGCTGGAGTCACTGGCCCAATTAGAGCCTGCCTTTCAGGAGGACGGAACCGTGACCGCCGGGAATGCCTCGCAGATCAGTGATGGAGCAGCTGCTCTCACACTTCTTTCTGAGCAGGCTCTGCAAAGCCTCGGTGCCGAGCCGATGGCCAGGGTGGTTGCTTCAGTGACCACCGGTATCGAGCCCTCCCTGGTCATGATGGCCCCCATGGCGGCCATCCAGAAGGTTCGGGAGCGGGCTGGATGGAAGGAAGAGCAGGTGGACCTGTATGAAGTCAATGAGGCCTTCGCTGCCCAGTCGCTGGCTCTAATCAGGGAAGTGCCGCTCAACCCAACCCAATTGAATGTGCACGGAGGGGCTGTGGCACTGGGTCATCCTATCGGAGCCAGTGGAGCTCGGATATTGACCACATTGCTGCAAGCGCTGAAAAAGAAGGGCCTCAATAAAGGTATTGCCAGCTTATGTTTGGGAGGAGGCAATGCGGTCGCCATGGCTGTCGAACTGATTTAGGACACACCAGTGTCCTGTCCCTCCAATAGCCTAACATTTGCTGAAGGGGACTTTGAGACGAGATCGCGGAGCGAGGAAGAGGCGATGTTGACATATCTTCGACGACGAGCAACCAATAGATTGGCCAAGGTCCCTTCAGCCCTCTGGGTTACGGCGGGACGGCTTCTGCTTCTTTGTTGCTCCTCCTCGCCGATGACCCACATCAACTCGTCGTCGCGCCTCGAATCACAAACCGTCGCAACCGTAACAAATGTCATGTATTTGAGGGACAGGACACTAGCGTTCCATCCCTTTTCCCATGGATTTTTCAGTTCGAACGTAGGTAATAGTGATGACTTCGGGAAATCGATTATCAGGTCATGGTCGTGGGATATAGTCCCGGTCAGCAAAAATTGAGACAAAGAGGACAGCGACTACAGGAGAGGGATGAATCATGAGTGAGACTGAGAAAAAAAAAAGAGCCATAGAGATGGCACTTACCCAAATTGAACGACAGTTTGGTAAAGGATCAATTATGAAGTTGGGAAGTGACGTCAGCTTGAATATTCCAGTAGTGTCTTCAGGATCCCTGTCCATTGATGCGGCCTTGGGTATCGGGGGGTTTCCGAGGGGACGGGTGATTGAGGTTTATGGCCCAGAATCGGGTGGAAAGACCACCATTGCTTTGCATGCCATTGCCCAGGCTCAGAAGCAGGGAGGTACGGCTGCCTTCATTGACGCAGAGCATGCAATGGATGCCGGATACGCCCGCAGGTTGGGAGTGGATATTGAGGAACTGCTGGTCTCTCAACCGGACAGTGGAGAACAGGCTCTGGAGATTTCTGAAATGCTGGTGCGCAGCGGAGCCGTAGATATTCTTGTCATCGACTCGGTAGCTGCGTTGGTGCCCCGAGCAGAACTGGAAGGAGAGATGGGCGATTCTCACGTTGGTCTGCATGCCCGGCTCATGTCCCAGGCCTTACGCAAGCTGACAGGCATCGTCGCCAAGTCACAGACCTGTATGATGTTTATCAATCAGATCCGGGAGAAAATCGGAATCATGTTCGGTAATCCGGAAACCACTACAGGTGGGCGAGCCCTGAAATTTTATTCCTCCATCCGTCTGGAGATTCGGCGAATAGCCTCGATTAAGGAGGGTGATCAGAATATGGGGAACCGGACCCGAGCCAAAATCGTGAAGAACAAGCTAGCTCCCCCTTTCAAGGTGGCCGAGTTCGATATTATGTTCGGCAAGGGTATTTCTCGAGAAGGAGAGTTGCTCGATCTGGCTGTTGCTCACAAAGTGGTGGAAAAGAGTGGTTCCTGGTTTTCCTACGGGCAGGAGCGGTTAGGACAGGGCCGGGAAAACAGTAAGCAGTTTCTCGGAGAAAACGAAGACATTGCGGCCAAGATCGAGCATCAGGTGAAGGTCGCCCTGGGTATTACAAAGCCTCTGAAAGAGGTCGAATCAGCTAGCCAATCAAGTTAGCTACAGACCCATGTCCTTCCGGACATTCCGGAGAAGGGTGGAAAGACCGCTGGTGTTGGAGTGCACGGATCGATACAGCTGATTAAGCTGGTCTCTGGCATCCTTGAGACTGGAGCCTTTCAATACGACGGCCTTTGCGAAGGACAGGATGGCCTGGTCGCTCTTGCCGGCTCCCCAGTAGATGAATCCCAGACGGTAGTGAGCAAAATCGTTGTTGGGGTTGTACTCTATCGAGCTCTCGAAGTTCTTGCGAGCTGAGTTCATGTCATTATCCTGATAGGCTTTTTCTCCCCGGGTTCGGTAGAAGAAGCCTCGAACCTGGTTCAGTCGGGTTTCAAACTGCTCAGCAGATTGATTGTCAGATTTCGTGGCATTTGCCACCGATCCCAGTCCCTTATTGGCATAACCGGCCGCCTTGGTCAGTTCGCCAGTGCCCCAGTATGAGGTGGCCAGTTCAACCAGCATGTCCAAATTGTTGGGGTCGTGTCGCAGGGTGCGCTCAGCCCAGGTCCGAAATCGAGCCTCGTCGCCAAGGGACTGGTAGGCCTTGGCGACAAGATAGGCAGCGCTGGCACCGGGTTGTTCAGTGTAGAGCTTGCTGCCGAAATCGACCAGTTTCTGTTCGTTGCCAAGCTGCTGATAGGCCTCTGTAGCCGCCTGAATGGAGGATGCGTCATTGGGGCGATGCCTCAGGAATTGTTCTGCCTTGGTCGCCATCTGTTGCCACCGGCCGGCCTGCTGAAGTGGTTGGTAAAACTGGGCGTACAGATAGGAGACATTGGGATCCAACTCAGATTCAGGGTAGGTTTGGACAAACTCCATCAGCAGTGCCTCTCTCTTCGCCCTGTTTGTCTCGGCCTCTGCCTTCATATAGTGGTCGTATTCTTGATTGTAAGTGTCCTGGCAAATCACCTCAGCGGGAAGAAAAAACAAGCTCACAATAAGCATCAAAATTTTGGCTGCTGTGTCTCTCATTGGTCCCTCCTGAGTCACACTGTATCTTGTACTCAAAATAGCACATTCTTTTCTCCTTGACACGGCAAACGGCATGAGATGAATTTTGCGGTTTGGCTTCCAGCTACCTCTCTTCACATCGGAACAGCTTTCAGATAAGATCTTCGACCGACGGCTTTTCTTGTTCGGGGGTCGTCTAATTGGCAAGACAGCGGCCTTTGGAGCCGCCGATCCAGGTTCGA
>JAUXKG010000149.1 GCA_030624355.1 Acidobacteriota bacterium | reverse complement strand
GGAGGATCGGTTTGCCGGTGATCGAGAAGACGACGGAGTGCAGCGGGTGGGTGTGAATGACCGACATGACGTCAGGTCTGGCCCGGTAAATACCGGTATGAATTTCTGTTTCTCTTGGGGCGTTCCGATCACCGTCCACCTTGTTTGAATCCAGGTCCACGGTCACAATATGTTCTGCTTGGAGAATGGCCCGGCTGACGTCTCGGGGACCGATCAGAACCCTATCGGTACCCGGAATTCGAGCACTGACGTGACCGGAGGAAGCCAGCAATCCCTGCTGGACTAGCATTCGGGTGGCCTGGGCTACCTTCTCTTTCAAGGCCTGAACCTCGGCCGGATCGGCAGCTAGCGGAGCCCCTCTGCTGATTGGAACAAGACAGAAAGCCGCCAGAAGACTCAGGAAAATCATTTTTGGAAAGGGGCTACGTCCGAAAATCAGAGGCGCCCCTGTTCCTGGTTGGCATTTGTAATTTTTCATGGCCTTAGTACCTCGTTGCATAAATATGGCGACGTTTGTGGCGAGGCACTCAACCTTTACTCCGCTCGGCCACCGAATAGCTTGGATACCAGGTGGATTCGGCACCGGGTCCCCGGCGGGCGGTCTCGACATCCAACAGATAGGGTTCTCCGCTGCGGGTGGCCTCGATCCCTTTCTTCAGAGCCGCCTTCAACTCGTCAGGACTGTTCACCTTGGCTCCGGAAATTCCGTAAGCCTTGGCCAGATGGGTAAAATCAATATCCGGATCACCCAGATAGCAGGTCATGTCCTTGCCTTGCTTCCCCTGAAGGGTTCCCCTGCCCCAGATCCGGTTGCGCTCACCGTCGTAGGCATGGTTGTTCAAAACGATGGTCAGTACGGGAACCTGGTAGCGCTGCATGTTCCACAGGGCCTGGGAACCTCCAAACATGAAGGCTCCATCGCCCAGCATGGCCACCACCTGGCGGTCGGGAAGGGCGATCTTGGCCCCCACCGAAGCTCCCAGGCTCCACCCCAGGGCCACGCCTGCCGTGGAGATGTGACCCATTCTGTCCTGAGCAAAGGAGAGTATCCGATCCACGATGACCTCGCCTGAGTCCATCTCCTGGACTATAAAGGCGTTCGGGTCCAGAGCATCCTTGAGCTCCATCCCCAGCCGTTCAACCGAAGTCGGACGCTGCGACCAGCGTTGTTGTACCACCCGATCAAAGGACTTTTGGGATCTGCCCTTAAAGGTTTCAGTCGCGGCCCGCCGGGTCTCTCGCCATCCCTGAATGTCGCTCTTGCTGGCCCGGGAACGAACAGCTTCGATGAGATCCTGGGCGAACAGTTTGACATTGGCGGGGAGAGAGAGAAGGGAAGGATACACACGGCCCATGCCTTCGGTGTTCAAGCTGATCTGGACAATTTTGGTTTGGCGCGAGATCAACGGGGTGAGTCCCTCATGGGGACGCAAACGCCCTCCCAGGTTCAGGAGCACATCCACCGAGGCGGGATATCTCATGATCCCCTTGTAATCTCCTAGATAGAGTGTGTGATCGGTGGGAAACGAGTTACTCCAGCGAAAGTTCTCAGGAGGCTGTACCACCGGCAGCGACAGAAGTTCCGCCAATTCAACCGCTTCCTTCTCGGCCCCCAGCATATGGACTTCATCTCCCACGTACAGCAGCGGGCTTTCGGCTTGAACCAGGAGGTCAGCCACCTCCTCTACCAGACCCTGATCGGCGCGTACCTCATTGGAATGAGTGAAGTACTTCATGTCAATCACATCTACTTCAGTCTCTACGAACTGAAAATCGCGCGGGATGGAAAGAAAGACCGGCCCTCGGGGAAAGGTAGAGGAAAATTTAAAGGCCCTGCGAAGATCCTCCGCCAGGTTCTCGGGTCTTCGGCTCTCCCAGGTCCACTGGGTGAAGGGTTCGGCAGCCTGCAGCAGATCGTCTGTTTCCTGGTTGCCATGCCGGCCTCGGGCCACTTCGTCGATCTGATCGGCGCACACAATGAGAGGAGTCTGGTCTTTAAAACCGTTGTAGATGTGAGTCATCGTGTTAGGGAAGCCGGGCCGGGACACCGTCACGAAGGGTGTCTTCCCGCTGGCTTTTCCGTAGCCGTCTGCGATGGCAGTGAGCGTATTTTCGTTCACTCCCAGGATCATGTGCATATCCTTGCGATCGATCAGGGCATCGAAGAGGGGCCCGTTGTGACTGGAGGGATTGCCGAAAATAAACTCCACTCCGCACTGTTTGAGCTGCTCCACCAGAATGGCGCCTCCGTTGCCCTGGACTCTGCTGACCGGGCCATCCACGGGAGAGGCAGGAAGTTTGGGTGCGGCCAGGGCTTGAGAGAAGTTCTGTGCCGCTGCCGCCGTGAAGCCAAGAGCAGTCAGCCGGGTCAGAAACGACCGTCGGTTGAGATTCCCCTGCAGGAAATCCCTCACGGACTCTTTCATCGAGACAGAGCTGTTAGCATTTTCTTCGGGATTCATGGAAACCTCCTATGTGCCCTGAAACTCAGGACGGTTGGGGCTCTGGAAGTGAACACGACAGAAAGGACTCAGGCAAGCACCCTTCGCGGATTGTTCTAGTTGCCCGGCTGGCGCTGGAGGGAAGAGTCGCATACACTCCGGTTCGATTGTTTCGGAGAAAAAAACACTATAGTCCAAACTGTCTGCTTTTTCAATCAATCGAGAGCCGAGCTCGAGCCCGGATCAGGCAGAGGTTTTGTGTAGTAGAAAGCCGATGCACTATCCGGACCGTCAGTGGGTGTGCAGGATTTCTTGGTAGTTCTTGATCTTCTCCTGGATAGCCTGGATCTCGTCCCCGGTCGGGTTGTCGGGATCGGTTGCCGGCGGCAGCATCCCCAGCTTCATGATGCTGGCCATCAAGAGCATACGGGCCTTGGTGGCCGTCATGTTTTGTCCTTCGATGAAAAGGTTCTGGGGATCGGTTTTCATGAAACCACCGGCATTTCCGCGAGCCGCTTTGACAACCGGAATCCCTGAGAGCACCGCCCGTCTGAGTTCTGACTCCATGCTGGAGGCCAGCTTTCCATAAGGGGCCAGACCTTCGGCCACGATTCCGGAGAGAGGATAGGAGGCCAGGTTTTTTTCCCGTCGGGCGGCGATGTCCATCTCATAGGAAGCCTTTGCCAGAGGATCCATATGCCAGCGCGAACCCTTCACAATCGTCACCAGAGGAATGGCAGCGGGGAGGATCTCACCCTGGGAATTCTTAATCGGGACGGTCACTGTCCAGACCTTGCTCCCCTCTTTGCGAACACCGGTCACGGCGGCGGGCAAAAGAGAGGAACGGAGCTCGGACAGGTAGGTATGTTTCCGGTTGGGGAAAAAGGTAATTCTGGGACCATCCTGTCCTAAGCTGCCCACTATCCCCCCATGGCCGCCGGTAGTCACATATCCTCCGGGACGGGCATCTTCTTTCTGCACCTCCCGGGAGGCAAAAATCTGCTGAGCCTGTATCAAGACACTCCCCATACGGTTGCGCCCCTGATCATCGGCCCAAACACCGGAGGTGATGTAACGCACCGCATCCACGATGTTGCCATCCCCGTCGGCGCTCACCAGGCCTCGCAGGCGATGAGCGGCATTGCCGGCGATGGGGCGGCTGGTGTCGATGAGCAGGTTCAGCCAGTAAACGGTGTCTTCGATATTGGGACTGCCCTCCAGCCAGATGGCTCCCTGGTAGCGGCCGCTGTCAAAAGCTTCCTGAACCATGTTGGTCACTCTTGCCAGATGGCTTCGAGGAGCGTCAGCACTGTAGGGGCCGTAAGTGAAGAAATCCTCCCCGAGGTGCTCAGGCGAGATGTCACCCTGGCCCTGATCGGTTCTTCGGGAGGCGGGCAATCCCTTGGTGTATCCTCCCGAGGGGGAGGGCCGGAAGAAATCATAGTCGGCCATGGCATATAGGCCGCCCCCGGCCCGCTCAATCTCTTCTAGGATTCTGGAAGCATCGGGATAAAACGTCTGGCGAGACCGGTAAAAAGGAGCGCCGGGCTCTGTGGCGACGCCATCCCAGGCCTTCCCATCGGCCTGTATGGCCATATAGGGAAGAGGATAGGGGCCGTCTTCAGGTTTGAGAATGATCTCATACACCGGGACGTCGGATGGACTTTTCCGTTGCTTGTGGAAGTTTCCCTGACCGTCAATGTAGCCATCGGGGGGGGCGTACAGCTCCGAGGCATCACTCTCCAGCGGATGGGCGGAGAACTGCTTGACGTACACCTTGGCAGCTGTCGCCAGGCGCTGGGGAAATAATGTGTCGTAAACCAGGGGCCGCCCTGCGCTGTCCTTGAGAAGAGGCAGGCCATGCCTTTGTCTGGCCTTGTTGCTGGTCATCAGGGGCCGGCTGTTCTGAACGGTTGCAGTGGGACCTGAGAAGATGGCGATTCTCGGCTTCTCTGCCCCTCTGACCGATTGGCCCGAAAAAACAGAGCAGAGGACTGAGCTCAGGATCAAAGCAGCCGGCCTGGCAGTCCCCCAGACGGAGCGTCTTCCGGTAAAGGGTCCTCCCCTCGGAGCAGGCTGGAGTTTTGTGACATTCTTTTCAGCGATGAATGACATCTTCATAATTTTGAAGGCCTTTCTTAACAAAGTAGACAGTTGGGTTATTTTGGAGGAGTCGAACTGGAGGAGTCAAGGAATTTTGGGGTGGCGAATTGCCATTGTTCCCTGGTTGAAATAGACTCGGGTGCTCTGAGAAGAATTGAGGAGGCGTGGTGTCCGAATGACAGTCTTATCAGTACCAAACCGTGGTTCCAGATTCCTGATGGTTGTTCTGGTTTCCCTGTTTTGTGGTTCTATTACCCGGTCCCAGGAGCTGCCTCGGGTTCGTATTCTCTCGACCGGAGGAACCATCGCTCACCTTCCCGATCGTTACATTTCCGGAGAGCAGCTGGTTCAAGACATTCCTCAACTTGCGGAACACGCACAGCTTGAGGTGGAGGAAGTGGCTCGAATACCCAGTTCGGAAGTAGGACCGCAGCTGTGGTTGAAGCTGGCCAAGAGGGTGAACGAGGTTTATGCAGAAGACAGTAAAGCGGCAGGAATCGTCATAACCCACGGATCCAACACGGTGACGGAGACTGCCTATTTTTTGAATCTCACCGTGAAGGATTCCCGTCCGGTGGTTCTCACTGCGGCTCAGCGGCTGCACGGCTCTCTGAGTGCTGACGGACCTCAGAGTTTCCTGGATGCCGTTCGAGTAGCGGCCCATCCATCGGCCCGGGGACGGGGAGTTCTGGTAGTAGCCAATGGTGAAATCAACGCTGCTCGCGATGTGACCAAGACCATCACCAACCGTCCGGAGACCTATGAATCACGTGACCTGGGAAGTCTGGGATACGTGGATCGAGACCGGGTGGTGTTTTATCGCTCCACGGATTCAAAACACACCCACCGCAGTGAATTCGAAGTGTCCTCAATCCAGCAGCTACCCAGGGTAGACATTGTCTACGCAGCGGCTGGTATCGACGGAGAGATAGTGAAAGGGCTTTTGGCGACCGCTTCGCCCAAGGGGATTGTCGTGGCAGGCTTTCCTACCGGCGAAGCCCATCCGGCCATGGACGCTGAGCTGGCGAAAGCGTCTGCCAAAGGTGTATTCGTGGTCATCACAAACCGGGGTGGGGTGGGACGTGTGATGGATATCCATCCTCGCTACCGCTCACGTCCCAACTGGATAAGCGGCGATAACCTGACTCCTCAGAAAGCCCGCATCCTGTTGATGGTGGCCTTGACCCGAATTCAGAGTGGCAGTGACCTTCAGAGAGTCTTTCAAGAATACTGACTAGTCGGGCTACATCGCTGCTGTTTCTTCAGCCGCCTGATCGTAGGGTTCTTCCGTATAGAAACGTTTCCAGACATCTCCGTTGAGAAACCCTTCCGGGATTTGCGCCAGCTGACTGAAGGTTGCTTCGAAACAGGCTTCCCCGGTTTTCCAAGCGTGGCACGGCTTTCCCAAGGCGATCCAAAAGCGAGTGTCTGCGGGATTGTCTCCATCGATCTCCACCACCATGCTGGAGAGCGAAGTTTCCTCGGTATAGTGAGTGCCGTGCCGACAGATCGAGTTGGGGCCGGGCCCGTTTCCATGATCCTGCGAGAACTGTTTCATCAAGTCAGGAGTTAGGTTTCCCGAGTTCTCCTACAATAGCTGTTGAGTACGTGAGTATCTGCAGTAGCTGGAGACATCGCTCGGATTGTTCAAGTCCTTCATCACCACGAAAGAGTTGGCTCGAGATGCCACTCCCGACTTCAGGACCTGAAGGGCCAGGCGGTCGTAAGAGCCCTCCACGATCACACCCGAGGTGGAATCAACGAACTCCAGATTGCCGGGAGTCGCCATAGGGTTCCCTGCAATCTTGGCCGCCACGCTGTTGGCTGCCTCCAAAGCATTGTCTTCTTGCAACCCCTCACGACCCAGTTGAGTACGATCCAGGGCTCGCATCTGGGTCGTATCCACCTTTCGCTGGGCCAGTTCCCGGGTCCGAGAGATGTTGGCTCCCACGGCGATTCCCAGGCTGCTT
>JAUXKG010000352.1 GCA_030624355.1 Acidobacteriota bacterium | reverse complement strand
CCCGTCCAGGTTGTTCTTTTGAGGGTTGCTCAGATCACCGTAGATGTCGTCTCTGAGACCGGTGCCATCGCCGGCACCCGTGTCGTCGTAAAGGGCATCCACGCCGGCCGTGCTTCCCCCGGTGACATGCGAATGGTTGTTTGACTGCAGATCAGCCAGTGTCATGGTGGGATGGTCGTAGCCGTCAATCTCAAAAGAGTTTCCGGCGAACATGTTGCCACCCTGAGCCGGTGAGGCCGAGGGGCCATAGATGCTGAACGAGGCCTGCAGGTTCAGGGTCTTGTCCTGTTCCAGGATGCTCTCTATGATGGTGGTTGAATTCTTGACCGTCCCTCCATAGGTGGAAATCTGACCGGCACCCACCTTCTGGATCCCCATGACACGGAGGTAGACGATCCCGTCCCGGTCCGTCAGAGGATCGTTGGCCAGAGAGTAGGGCGCTTCATCGTTGTCATTGTCGGTGATTCTGACCCAGTAGCGCCCGCCCGTGCCGATGGGGACGCCGGCGGCGGGAGTCATCAAGCCATTTATGGTGCGGGTGCCCACCGGGGTGGGTGGATTGTCAAAGTCGACGTTCATGGCCTCCAGAGGAGCCAAGGGGTTGCGGTTGAAGTAGGCCAGTGCGGTGGGGTCGGTGGGAATCGTATAGTTGATGTACTGGGGGACCGTGGTGGTGGCTGTCAGAATGGTCGTGAGACTCAGCCCCCGCAGATTGTCCTTGTAGCTGTTGTAACCGGCATCGGTGTTCAGAAAGGCCCGGTTGCGGTTTTCGATCTCGCTGCTGATTGTGGTTTCCGTCATGCTGTCAAATGTCAGAGAGAGTCCCAGAAGTACCAGTAGAATGGAGATAATGGTGACGATCAGAAGGGCGACACCCCTCTCGTCTCCAAGAAAGTTCGCGACTCTTAAATCTTTCATGAGTGGGCTCCTTATAGACGTCAGAATACCATACCTGCGGGCCTGATTTTTGGCGACGGCCATCACCTGAAGCGGGACGGAGTAACTTTTGGCAGGATTCAGAGAGGCAGGCCGGGTGTGGGAAAAACTCTCTGCCGAGACAGGGAGTTATCCTCCCGGTCCGTCGGCCGTGAAGTAGGCTTCCATTGAATTCAACTGATCCACCAGGTCTTCTACCATATGTTGGAGCAGGTTGCGAATGGAGAGCAAGCCGGCCAGCTGTCCGTCGCCATCCATGACCGGAAGGTGGCGGATGTGTCTGGAGACCATCAGCTCCAGGGCCTGCAGGGCCTCTGTTTCGATGGTGATCGTCTCCAGGGAGGTGGTCATGACGTCCTGAATCTTGGTTTGTTCCGGGTCACGTTTGGCCGCCACGATACGGCGCATCACGTCCCGCTCGGAAAAGATGCCCACTAGCTGATCGCCGTCCACCACCGCACAGGCGCCGCCGCGGGCCTGCTGCATGACTCGCACGGCCTCGCTCACTGCAGCATCGATGGACACGCTGGGAGCTGGGACCTGGGCGAGCTTGATGACTCTCATATGTCCCCCTTCTGTAGATGCTTGCCCGGATAATGCATCATCCGGGCTAGGTTCAGGTTTCTCGGAGTTCCCGTTCTCATTCTCCCTTTTTTGTCTCTCCGTGTCCAGTTGTGAGTGACTGGCCGTTTCCACGCTAGATATTCCTCAAATCGTCCCCATCGGTCCTCCGCGGCTGTAACGGCCCTGGAGTTCGGCCTTGTCGATGGCGTGCTTTTTGCAGACTTCTAGAAAGCATTCCTTCCTCATTAGAAGATCCTTGGAGTCCAGGGCGTACAGGGTGAAACAGCAACGATGTTCCCCACTGGGTGGACAGGGGCCTCGGTAGGTTTCTTTGCCGAAGTCGTTTCGCACCTCTATGGCACCGGTCGGCACAGGGCCACCTTCAGGGATCAGGGGAGCATCGGCCGGAATGTTGTAAACCAGCCAGTGAATCCAGTTCAGGGGAGCATCCGGATCGATGACGGTCAGGGCCAGGCTTCGGGCCTCTGCGGGCACGCCCTCCCAATGAAGGGGGGGCGAGATGTCCAGATCGTCACAGCTGTGTTTCATGGGAATGATATCGTTGTCGGAGAAAGCCGCACTGGTCAACCGCATGTCTGAATTATATAATTCGGTGTTCAAGAAAACGAAATCGAGAACACGAGCCAAGTTTTTTGAAAGGGATGAGTAAGTCTATGGATGTACACAAGTGTGAAGGAAGACTGTTGCTGGGTCCGGGGCCGTCCAATGTGTCTCCCAGAGTTCTGGGAGCGATGAGTCGTCCGTTGTTGGGTCATCTGGATCCCGACTTCTTGAAGATCATGAATGAAATCCAGGATCGGCTTCGCCAGGTCTTTCAGACCTCCAATGGCTTGACCATTCCGATCTCAGGGACGGGCAGTGCGGGCATGGAAGCCTGTGTAGCCAACTTCGTCGAGGAAGGAGATTCGGTTCTGATAGGAGTGAACGGCGTTTTTGGACAGCGGCTGGCTGATATGGTGAGCCGCCATGGAGGATCACCGACTCTGGTTGAGTCTGCTTGGGGTGACCCTGTGGATGAGAAGGGGATGCTGGAAGCGGCTCAGAAATGCAAGCCTCGGATTGTCGCCGTTGTGCATGCCGAGACCTCCACTGGAGTCCTGCAGCCGGTCGAGCCCTTCCGGGAGATCTGTGACCGATTCGATTCTCTGTTGCTGGTGGATACGGTCACTTCGCTGGGAGGCCATCCTGTTGAGGTCGATTCCTGGGGGATCGATCTGTGCTACAGCGGGACTCAGAAATGTCTGAGTTGTCCTCCCGGTCTGGGTCCCATCACGGTGTCGGCGAAGGCCGAGCAGCGTCTCAAGGAACGAACCAGCAAGTGCAAGAGCTGGTATCTGGATCTGAATCTGGTGAACTCTTACTGGGGATCGGATCGAACCTACCATCATACGGCTCCCATCTCGATGAACTACGCTCTTCTGGAGACACTCAACATGGTCATGGAAGAGGGCTTGCAGCAGCGCTGGGATCGGCATCGTCGAAATCATCAAGCCTTGGTGGCCGGTATTGAGGGATTGGGCCTCCGGATGTACGTCGCTCCCGAACACCGCCTGTGGTCCCTGAACACGGTCACCATCCCCGAAGGGGTGGAAGATGCTCAAGTTCGCAGCCAACTGCTCAGCGAGCACAATCTGGAGATCGGGGGCGGACTGGGAGAGCTGGCCGGTAAGGTTTGGCGAGTTGGACTGATGGGAGAAAACAGTCGCTCTCAGAGCGTGCTGCATTTTCTTTTCGCGCTCGAGAAGTGCTTGAAAAAGCAGGGTTTTCAATGCCAACCGGGAGCCGGAGTTCAGGCGGCAGCGGCCTTTTATATCGGCGATCCAGCGACCCACGAAGGGGAGGCCAACCTCTCTCGGACCCTGAGCGGGCTTCCTGCCGGTTGACGCCAACCTTGGCAAGAAGGCCCCAGATTTCTTAAAATAGTGCGACCCTTCAACCGGATCGTGATGAGGAGAGAAGAATGAAGCCAGGCAAACTCATTGTCTTGACCGCGCCGCTGACCGAGATGATCGATCACGCCGGTTACTTTATCCAGATGGCAATGGCGTCACTTCCGATTTGGATGGAAGGGGTGATCAACCGAAAGTATCCACACTGGAAAGAGGTGGAGCTGTTCGATGATGGTTCGGCCAAGTATGCGCCGGCCGGCTTGCGGGTGATCGAGAGAGTGATGGAGAAAGAGTTCGGTGAGGACAATGTTGCGGTCTGCTACCCGGATGACCTCGACCAGTTTGTGGG
>JAUXKG010000418.1 GCA_030624355.1 Acidobacteriota bacterium | reverse complement strand
TTGCTCGACCTGCAGTTCGATCAGGAAGGGAATATTTGGTTGAGTATGATGCACCAGAGAGGCATCGCGAAGTTCGACCGGAAGACCCACAAGTTCCAGACCTGGGCTGCCCCCGAAGACCCGACCGATGAGTCCTGGGTTTCCATGGTGATGCCCTGGCAGCATCATCTGGATGGCAGGGTCTGGGCCGGTGGCGACCCCCTCGACTGGATGGTGGATGTGCGGACCGGCGAGTGGGTGGCCATCGATTTCTTGCGCGATGTACCCAAGGACTCGCCGATCGCGGCTCGGCAGCACGACACCTACGGCGTTGCCGTTGACAGGCAGAACAACTTCTATGGTATGGAACTGGGAACCGACTATCTCATAAGGGTGGATGCAAAGACCTTGAAACCGACTTTTTACGAAACTCCGACTTCCAACTCGAGTCCGCGGCGAGGCCACATGGATTCCCGGGAGCGCCTGTGGTTTGCCGAGTATCGTGGCAACCGGATTGGAATGTTCGACACCAAAACCGAACAGATCCAGGAATGGGAAATCCCGACACCTTTGAGTTACCCCTATGACGCGATTCTGGACAAGCATGGGGAGGCCTGGGCGGGTGGAATGAACAGCGACCGGGTGGTGCGGTTGAATACGAAGACAGGCGAATTTATCGAGTATCTGCTTCCTCGATCGACCAACATTCGGCGGGTGGATGTCGACAACTCGACGAATCCGGCCACCTTGTGGGTGGGCAACAACCACGGAGCCTCCCTCATCAGACTGGAACCGCTGGAATAGCTGCAACCGGAACGGAGACTTCCAGTTCGACACGGAAGGTAGCAGCAAGATCAGGAAGCGAGGAGTGAAGCCAACGATCCTGGCATTTGGACCATGATGAATTCAGTGACACTTGAGGTCTTTTCAGATTACATTTGACCCTGGTGCTATCTCTGTACCGGGCGTATGGAGCGGCTCAGATCCGAATACCTGGTTGATATCAGGATCACTCACTTCCCCCTGCACCCCGAGACACCGGAGGACGGCCTGACGCTTGAGGAGCTGTTCGCCGGAGGAAAACTCGACGTTGCAGCAGCTAAAGAACGTTTGGCTGGGCTGATGACCCAGGAGGGTCTGCCTCACGGTGACCGCACCATGAGCTACAACAGCCGGCTGGCCCAGGAACTCGCCAGTTGGGCCGAGAATCGCCTGGATCCGGGTAAGATCCACGATGCCCTCTTTCAGGCCTACTTCGTTCAGGGCATTAATCTGGCCCGTATCGAGGAACTCGTTCGGATTGCCAGCCAGGTCGGGCTGGCCGAGGCCGAGGCCCGAGAGGTTCTCGAAACGCGGCATTTTCGGGACGCCGTCGACGCTGACTGGCGGCGTTGTCGCGAATTGGGCATAACCGGAGTACCTGCCTTCGTCGTCGGCGACCAGAGAATCACTGGCGCTCAATCCTACGAGATCCTCGAAAACCTGGTCCTGGGGGCCGGAGCGGTAGCGCGCTAGGCCGGGCTCAAGATTACTGAGGTGGCATCGATGATGATGAGAGAGGCAACCATCGGGGAGAAGCTCGACACAACTGGAGTCCGGCAGCTGAAACGGTTTTTGTCATCGGTTATCGTCTGGAGTCTGCTGGCTTGCGTCACTCCACAGGCCTGGGCGCAGCAGCCGACCGACCAACGAAAAAAAGGTCACCCAACCCAGCAAAACAACATGCGTTTGGTCGGGTTCAATGATCTGCAGGGCCGCTCCTCCTACCAGCCAATCATCCACCGCCAGGGCCAACGGTGGATCGCTTATATAGGGACCCACAAGGGAAATACCCTCAATTCCCTCACAGGGGTGAATGAGGGGAACGGTACGTTAGTAGTGGACGTGACGGATCCCCGGAACCCCGCAACCCTCTTCCACATTCCGGGCAATAGAGGCAATCCTGCGAACACCGCCCAAGCCCAGATGGTCCGGGCTTGCGATATCGGCGGGCAGACTTTCCTTTTGCGAACCTCGAACAGAACCCGTCACGAGATCTGGAACGTCACCGACCCCAACGCCCCTCTTTTTGTGAGTACCGTGCTGGATGGGCTCAAGGATACTCACAAAAGCTGGTGGGAATGTGACAGCGGAATTGCCTACCTGGTGGGTGGAGATCCAGCCTGGAGAACCGATCGGATGATTAAGGTTTTCGACTTGAGCAACCCGGAGAGGCCTGTCTTTATTCGTGACTTTGGACTGGTGGGCCAGGAGCCAGGCTCGGAGGTGGAGGCGATACCCCGTATGCTCCATGGCCCCATCGCTGTTGCCAATCGTATCTACCTCGCCTACGGAGCCACTCGCGGCGGCATCCTTCAGATCGTGGACCGGGAAAAGCTTCTAAAAGGAGATCCGAAGCCGACGCCCCGGAATCTCCTCTATCCCCAGGTCAGCCGGCTGGATATGGGCCCCTTGTGGGGGGGACATACCAGTTTTCCTGTCCTGGAGCTGGAGATTGCCGACTATGCAGACAACACCCTCGGGAGAGTTCGCAACTTCGTTGTATTGGTGGGCGAATCTTTTGTGAACGAATGCCAGGAATCTCAGCAGGCCACATTTCTGGTGGACATCACTGATGAGAGGAAGCCCTTCTCGGTCGCCAACTTCCAGGTCCCGGAATCCAGCGGGGATTTCTGCCAGCAGGGTGGGCGCTTCGGCCCCCACTCGATGAACGAGTCGTTCACCCCAATTTACTACAAGCGAATCGTGTTTATCTCCTACTTCAACGCTGGAGTCCGAGCGGTGGATATTCGCGACCCTTTCCACCCTAAAGAGATCGGTTTTTTCCTTCCCGCTATCACGGAGAAAACGACCCCCAGTTGTCGAATGATCGACGGCAACGCAAGATGCAAGGTGGTTGTGCAGACCAACAACGTGGAGGTGGACGACCGTGGATTTATCTACATCGTCGATCGGGCCGGCACGGGACTGCACATTCTTGAACTCACAGGAAGTGCACGCAGTATCGCTCGGTTTCCCGAGACGAAGATGAAATCCGAATAAAGGGTGGTTCCAACACGGAGATCATGCTGTTTGATTTTTCATGAGCTGGAAAAAAATCG
>JAUXKG010000414.1 GCA_030624355.1 Acidobacteriota bacterium | reverse complement strand
AGAATCTGCAGATGATTGGGTTTGAGGTGTTTCCTGGCCACCCGCAGAATGTCGGCCTTGGTGACTTTTTTGATCTTCTCCTTAGTAGTCTGTAAGAATTCCAGGGGGTAGCCGTGGTAGGCATAGGTCATCAACCGATTGACGATCTCTCCTTTGGAATCGAACTTGAAGACGAATGAGTTCAGGTAACTCTCCCGAGCCATCTTCAACTCTTCATCCGTGACCTCGGCCTGTGTCATCTTACGGACCTGTTCGATCATGGCTCGAATCGCTCTAACCGTGGTCTCCGACTTGGTCTGGCCACCGACGTAGAAAAGTCCCGGGTGGTCGAAATCGGCGGAAAAGGCTCCAAACACAGAATAGGCCAGGCCCTGACGGGATCTGACCTCCCGAAAAAGCCGGCTGGTAAAACCAATGCCAAGGACCCGATTCATCAAGATCAGAGGAAAGTAATCGGGATCGCTCATCAGTCCGCCGATATGGCCCATATAGATATTGGTCTGATTGACGTCGTCCTTCTGGATCAGATTGACGGTGTCACGAAACCGATAGTCCACAGCGGAAACCTCCGGAAATTGAAGCTCCTGCGGTTCCCATCCCCGAAAAGCCTCCTCAATGTCATGGATCATCCGGGGGGTGCTGAAATCACCCCAGACCGCCAGCATCATGTTGTTGGGGTGAAAGAATCTTCCATGGAAGCCGACCAGATCGGAGCGGGCAATTCTGTCAATGGTTTCGTACTCTGAGTGCCGTGCGTAAACACTCTCCGGGCCGTGGATCAGCTTCTTGAACTCACGAAAGGCGATCGAACGAACGCTATCGTTCCGACGGGATATAGCAGAGCGCTGCTCAATCTTGGCCAGTTCAATTTTGTCTTCAGGAAAGGCTGGATTCATCAAAATATCGGCTAGAACAGATAGACCAGTATCAAGATCTTCCTTCAGCACGGACATGGAAGCAAATCCGGAATCCTGTCCGATGCCCGTTTCCACCGAAGCAGCAATGTTCTCCAGCTCCTCATCAATTGCATCCCCGCTTCGACTCGAGGTTCCGCCGGTACGCATAACGGCTCCGGCCATAGAGGCCAATCCGACTTTATCGGCGGGCTCATAGATAGAACCCACTCGAATGCGACCGGAAAGGTGAATCAGTGGCAACTCGTGATCCTCCAGTAAAAACAACTTCATTCCACTGCTCAAGGTCACCTGTTCGATCTGAGGCACCTTGAGATCCCTCAATTGAGGGAAAACAAGATCCTTGTACTGCTTCTGGGCCACCGCCACTGTAGTCAGAGAGCCCCAAACCATCGAAATCAAAAAAGCTCTGATCAAAACACCTTCTCTCATCTGGATTCCGTCTCCTGAACAGGGACCGTTTCGAGGACGCCCACCGTTCGATTCTTGCTGATAAAATAATGCCTGGCGACTCTCTGGACATCTTCGGAGGTGACCTGGTCGATCCGATCCAGTTGTCGAAACAGGTTTCGCCAATCACCGGTAATCACTTCGTAATAGGTAAGCTCCCCCGCCAAACCCCTGTTTGAAGCCAGTGAACGAACCAGGGCGGCGCGACTGCGAGACCTGGACTTTTCCAGGTCCTTGACCGACACCAGTTCGGTCTTGAGTCTCTCAATCTCGACATCAATTGCTTCCTCACACTGGCGGGGAGTCTGTCCAGGAGCAGGTACTGCATAAAAGAGAAAAAGGCCGGGGTACTTGTCCCCCGGCAGATCCTGAAAGGCCGATGCCGAGACGGCAAGTCTTTTTTCCTTGACCAGGCTCTTGTAAAGGCGGGACGTCCTGCCAACTCCAAGAATGTCGGTGATCGTGTTAAAGACTGCGTCATCGGCGTGATTCACATCAGGCTTGTGGTAGCCGATCAACACGAAGGGCTGCGCGGGGTCTTCCACGCTCACACGACGCTCACCCAACTGGGCTGGCTCCACTGTCTCCACGGGCCCCGGCTTGGGACGCGCCGGTATCCGACCGAAGTAGGTCCGGGCCAGCTCGCGAACTTCAGTCGGATTCACATCGCCTACGATGGCGATGGTCAAATTCCCGGGAGAATAGTACTTTTCGAAAAACAGTTCCGCTTCTGGACGGGTCATGGTCTCCAGGTCACTCATATGACCCACTACCGGCTCACCGTATGGATGGGCTTTAAAGGCAATAGCCAGAAACTCCTCTATCAGCCGCCCGATGGGCCGACTTTCCGTTCTCAGGCGGCGTTCCTCCATGACCACATCCCTCTCCTTGTAAAACTCGCGCAGCACCGGATTCAGAAATCGCTCCGATTCCAGCGCCATCCACAATTCCACCTTGTTGGAGGGAAGACTGACCATGTATTGGGTCGCATCATAGTAGGTGCTGGCGTTGAGACCGCCTGCACCTGCTCGCGTCAGCGCCTCTTCGAACTCATCCGGTATCAGATACTTAGAGGCATCCTTCTGAGCTTCTTCGAAACGCTCGCGCAGCTCACTCAGGCGCTGACCGTCGATCTCTCCCGTCCTCTGCCGTTCCTTCTTGAGGGCCAGGAAGGCTTCGTCCAGCTGCACTAAGGCTTTGGCCTCAGCCTGGTAATCAAGGGTTCCAATCGTCTGGGACCCTTTGAAGGCCATGTGCTCGAAAAGATGGGCCATCCCTGTAATGCCCTTCACTTCGTTAGCCGATCCGACATCCGCGTAGGTGTGAAAAGAGACAACCGGAGCAGTGTGTCGCT
Organism: Acidobacteriota bacterium; assembly: GCA_030624355.1. Lineage (GTDB taxonomy): Bacteria > Acidobacteriota > UBA6911 > RPQK01 > JADFOI01 > JAUXKG01. The sequence goes on along the minus strand of JAUXKG010000414.1, from coordinate 377 downwards.
CCAAGACGAGAAATCTGAGTCCGTTCTCCAATGTAAATTCCGTAAGACGGCTTTCGAAATCAGCCAGATCCTGTCCCACCACCAAGCTGTGAGCCATGCTGAACAGGCACCACAGTAAGGCAACCGGAAGAAAAACAGATTTTCTCTCAATCTCGAAGCACATTATTTGTTTTCTCCATCTGATTCCCATCTAATCACTTTACCTCAAGAGACTGCGGAGCCTGTCCTGAATTAGTTGACCAGATGTTCTTCAACATTTCCAGTTAGGCCCCAGTCCTACGACGGGGCTGCTTGCTATAGTCTCGGTCATGGAGCGATTCTTTCTTCTTGCAGGTGCGATCTTTGGTTTTGTGGGAGTTGCGGCCGGAGCCCTGGGT
>JAUXKG010000165.1 GCA_030624355.1 Acidobacteriota bacterium | reverse complement strand
TCCCGCTCTTGATCAGTTCAAGGGCCAGGGGAATGAGGGCCAGATTGTGATTCGGACCGCAGACCCGTCCCACCGGAAACAGGAGAATCATCGAGATCCGAGGGAGATGCGCATCACTCACCGACAGTACCTGGAGACCGTTGGGCAAAGGCTTTACAGGTATCTCCGGATAGCGGATGTTTTTTTCAGTTCCGGGATGGGGAGCTTTCATGGATCAGCTTCCAAACCGGTCAGAAAGAGTTCTTCTTGGGACGCTACTCATTTTGATTCATTCCTTGTCGGGATCCACCAAAATCAGGGTCCGGTTCTCATTGTTGAAAACCTTTTTGGCTGCTTCGATGATTTGATCCCGGTCGACCTCGAGATGGCGATTCAGATCCTGATTGATCATCTCAGGATCTTCGTGATAAAGAGCATAGTGGGCCAGCAGTTCGCCGATCTGGGACACCTTGCTCAACCGGTTGACGAAGCCGAAGGCAATCTGATTTCTGGCCTTCTCCAGTTCCCGCTCGAGAACTCCTTCGCCGCAGATCTTTCCCAGTTCCTCCTCCAGAGCTCCCAGAACGGTCTCTGTTTTCACTCCGCTTTGAAGTTGAAACCAGATCTGGAACAACTGCGGGCCCTTGTACTGATTGGGTCCAACCGACAAGTTGGTTACCCAGTTGTTGTCGTGGACCAGCAGGCGGTAGAGGCGGGACGATTCCCCCTGCGCCAAAAGGAAAGCCAGAACCGACAGAGCGTAATACTCCGGGGTACCGGTCGCCGCCATATGGTAGCCCAGTGACACCGCGGGAAGAGGAGCCAGGGGATCCTTCAGAGTTTCCGTTTTTTCTTCACGCTGCCGGGGTTCACTCAAATCGGAGGAGTCAGGAGTAGTCTGGTCCGCTATGGCTGCGAAGTGATGGTTGACTCGATCCAAGACCTTGTCTTCAAAGTCCCCCGAAAGAACCAGTATCGCGGTCCCCGGACCGTAGTAGGTTCCGTGGAACTGCAAGGCGTCCTCCAGCGTAGTATTTTGAAGATCCTCGACAGAACCGATAACGGGATGGGCATAGGCCCAATTCTCGTAGGCCAGTTCGTCAAATCGAAGATAGGCAAGTCCATAGGGACGATTGTCGTAACTTTGCTTCTTCTCTTCGATGACCGTCTGGAGCTGGTTCTCAAAGTTCTCTTGAGTGACCTTGAGGGACCGCATGCGGTCCGCTTCCAGCCACAGGGCAAGGTCCAGATAGTGGGAGGGGACGGTGTCGAAATAGTTGGTTCGATCCTTATTGGTGCTGGCGTTCCAGGTGCCTCCCGCATTGTCGATATATCCTCCATGTTCGTTCTTGGCAATATTTTCCGAACCCTGAAACATCATGTGCTCGAAGAAGTGGGCAAGTCCCGACCGGCCTACTTTCTCGTAGCTGGATCCCACCCTGTAATGAACACTCACATGAACCAAAGGGACTCGATCGTCCCGGTGAAGCAGTACCGACAGACCATTACTCAGGCGGTGTTCTTCGAACTCGATCTGGGGTGCTGAGAGCATCGTGCTTTGAGGTTTGATAGACTACCCGGTGATGTCCTCTCCCCCATCGACTCGGATGACGTTTCCGGTCATCCAATGGGTGAAAGGATGGCTCAGCGCAACAATTGCCTGTCCCACATCCTCAGGGGCGGTCAGTCGCCCACCCGGGTTCCGTTGGATCGAACTCTGGAGCATTTCCTCATGTCCGGGAATCTTTCGAAGAGCAGGAGTATCGGTGACACCCGCCTGAATGGCGTTGGCGGTAATGGCCCTGGGTGCCAATTCCAGGGCAATCTGCCGAATGTGTGATTCCAGAGCCGCCTTGGCGGCCGAGACAGGACCGTAGCTGGGCCAAACACTGTGTCCTCCGGAACTGGTCATGGCATAGATTCTGGATCCTTCGGTCAACAGGCCACTTGCCAACAAGTCCTGGACCCAATAAACCAGCGAATGGGCCATGACATCCAGGGTCATATTCATCTGATCTCGGGTAATCGGCTTCGTCGAATCCTCCGGGAAATAACGGCCTAGACTCCCGAAGGCCAGCGAATGCAGTAGCACCCGGATACCAGTGTGATCCTGGCCGGAATGGATAGTTTTTTTCATCTCATCCAGAGCGGCACCCCTTTTCTCTGCATCCGCAGCATTCATGTTAAAAAACACACTCTGTCTGCCGGCGGCCTCGATTTCACTGCGAACTTTCTCCACATTCTTCATGGTTGCTTTACGGTCCAGATGCACACCAAAAATGTGCATCCCCGCACGAGCCAGTTCCAACGCCGTCGCCGCTCCGAATCCGCTGGAAGCACCCAGGATCAGCGCCCACTGGTTCTCCAAGGGATGTTTCATTTCTTCGCCTCCGCTCATTCGAACTGCTGGTTCTTGCCCGGGTTCAAACTTGATCGTGCCAACTGTCGGAAGGCCGCTGCCAAACCCGCAGAAAACACTCGTTCACACCGGCCATGATAACTGATTCAAGGAAGTGAAGGACAGTCCCGGTCAATCATTTCGATTGAGATGCTGAGAGAGGTCGGTTTCACCCGAAATATGAGCAGTTCGATCAGACGGCAGCAGCTATTGTCTCCTTCAACCTTCTGAAGACCTGCTCACCCAGAGCGTCCCGGTTTTTCGGAGTCACTCTAAAGATCTCGACATCATCACGTCTCTTCACGCGCTTGATAAACCCGGTACCCTTCAGAGCAATCACTCCCAGAAGAGGACAACTAGAATCCAGAGCTTCTTTCAGGCCCTCCTTCAGTCCAGTGGAGAGAAGCTCCATCTTGGCAATCTCGTCCACAATCACCAGATCGGCCGCTTTGCTTCGAGAGTCCAAGTGGGGAAGAAGCAACGACTCCAGCACCTGCGTCTTGACTCCGTATCTGCCGATCTGGTGCTCGGGAGAAACGTGAAAATCGCGATGAGCGAAAACCACAGAGCTGCCATTGAGCGCTACGGCCCGGAAACCAACCCGCGCCTGCTGTTCTCGAATCTCCTCAGTGTAAAATCCTGTCAAGGCCAGATTCTGGCAACGCTGGATGAGGGTTTTGAGCAGAGTCGTCTTACCGACCCCCGGATGCCCCGTCAAGAGAAGATTCGTTACCATCCTCTTGAGGATAACCCGAGAGCCCTCGAATGAGGTACCGACAAATGTGCCAGCCATCCAGATATTTGAAGGGGAAGGCTGCAGTGGTGTAGTGACCGCAAGGCAAGACCACCTTCTGACAGGGAATTCCCTGGGCCTCATATCGTTCAAACACCTTCTCGGCTAACTCCGGCTGAAAGGTCAAATCATATTTCGCCGTGATCATCAGGTGGGAACGGTGGCGGCTCTTCAGGCGATCGATAAAGAACCAGGGGCTGATCGGGGCCCAGCACTCACGCAGGTTCTCCAAAGAAATGTTGCCTTCCAGACCCCAGCGGATATAGCGAGTGGAAAGACCAGTCCAAACCACATCGGCAAAGAAAGAGGAGACATGATTGAAGACTGCGGTGCAAATAGAAGGATCATGGACAAAGGCCAGATAAGTCACACAGGAGCCGATGCTCGTCCCTACGACTCCGATCCTTTGGTAACCCTGCTCTCCCAGCCAATGGACCAGCTGACGCACCTCCAGAACGGCCTGCCGGGTCGCATGTATGGTTCGGCCAATATTGGGACTGACCATGTAATCGGCTCTCCGCATCTTCTCGGGCAGTCGCTTTTCGTGGTAGGGCATGCTGAGTCGGACCGCGGTGACGCCACACTTCTGCAACACGCGACAAAGACCGACGTGACTGTCGGAGGATGCGTTCCACTGAGGCACTACGATCACCGCTCGCTCGGAACCGGTGGCGGGAAACAGACGGCAGTAGACCGTATTGTTCTCGGAATGGAGAGATTGAAGAGGCGCAGGAAAGGTTAACTGCTGCTCTTGCAGAGTCCAATCCTTCATGGGCGGCGGATCGAAGTAGGAGTCGCTGTCCTCAAGCGCGGCCCGAGCGTGCTGTTTCACATAGCTGAGAGGATCCACTCTGGGTATCTTACCGTCGCTATGCAGCCACTCCAGCCCCCAATCAAAAGGGAAAATCCTTCGATTGCGGTCTCGCATTGTCAGCAACCGCTCCCAACGATAGATCCAGCTTGCGTACAGATTCATCATTCAACAGGTTCAGAAAGCTCCGGTTGAAACTCCAGTTTATACAGCTCCAGAAAGGTCAGTCCCACAGCAACAATGATCGGACCAAAGATCATTCCCAACACGCCGAAGTAGGAAATCCCCCCCATTATGGAAAGAAATACCATGAGGGTGTGCATCTTGGCTCTCCCCTCAATAAAAAGAGGCCTGACCAGATTGTCGATCATTCCAACCACAAACACCGCCAGCAAGATCAATATAACTCCTCGGGTCAGCGACCCGGTTGCCAGAAAGTAAAGGGACCAGGGAACCCAAACGATTGCCGTTCCCACTACAGGAACCAATGAGAACAAGGCAGTTGCAAAGGCCCAAAAAAGGGGATTGGGTATACCCAGCGGCCAGTAAATCAGCCCCCCCGCAACTCCTTGAGCCACGGCTGTCAGCAAGTTGCCCAGCACTGTGGCGGTGGCCACATCACGAAATTTTTCGATGATCTGCTGCTCATAGATAGGTGAAATAGGCATCAAAGTCTGGACTCTCTCTCTCAGACTGGCTCCATCTCGAAACAGAAAAAACAGCGTCACCAGCATGAGGAAGAAATTCATGATGGTCTGGAAAAAACCAGAGAGAAGTGAGGTGCTGTGACGCAGGAAAAAGAGGCTCATTTGCTGAAGGGCCGTCGTCAAACTGGCGGCCAGATCAATTTCCTCCAGATCGACATAGGGTTCCATCCATTCAACCACAGGCCATAGATAGGAATCCGGCTCCAAAGCCATGAGATTATCGAAGTCGCCCCTTTGAAGCTTCACCTGAACCTGATGATAGACATCGTTCACCTCTCCGGCAGCCAGCAAAACCAATATCACGAAAGGGATGATGATGCTGGCGGTCACCCACAGAACGGTCAAAAAAGCAGCCCGACCGCTTTTGCCCTTTAGCCGCTTTGAGGTCCAATCAAAAATCGGGTAGGTCAGGCTGGCAAGGATAGCGGCCAGGCTGATGGGCAACAAGAAGGGTTGAAAAATCCGAAAGGAAAAATAGAGAACAACGGCCGAAGCAATCAACAACAAGAGGCGTCCATAGCTGCGGTCCTGCATAAGCACGAATCATACACAGGATTGGAGCGGGACGAAAGAAGAGCCGACCCGATCTTATACATTCATGAGTAAAATGGACGGTTGCCGGGCTTCACATCTAATAAATTTATGATTAAATGACGGACCGTGGACATCAGACAGCTTGAAATGTTTCAGGCCATCGTCGACACCGGCAGCTTCACCCGGGCCGGGGAGAAACTCTACGTCTCCCAGTCTGCCGTCAGCCGCCAGATCAAGATCTTGGAGGAGGAACTGGGAGACCAGGTCTTCAAACGCATTCAGAGGAAGATCTATCTCACCCCAACCGGCGAAGTGCTGTTGCGGTACACCCGCAAGATCTTTAACGAAATACGCTTGATGACCGCTGAAATATCAGATCTCACTCATTTGCGGCGTGGCTACTTGCGCCTGGCCGGTGGCATGTCCATCTGCACCTATCTCTTTCCCTCCCTGGTCAAAGAGTATCAGCAGCGTTACCCCAACATTGAACTGACCATCGCCACAGGCAGCAATGATGAAATCTTGCGCCTGCTCAAAACCAACCAGGTGGACGTGGCCCTGTTAAGCCTTCCTTTCCATGACAAGGACTTGGAAATACATCCCGCCCTTACCGAGGAAATGGTCCTGGTCATGGAAGACCAGCACCCCTTGGCAACCCGAGACCGGATCACTTTCAAGGATCTCACCCCTTACACCTTCATCCACTTTGAACGCGGTTCCAACACACGTAAACTGGTGGACGACATCTTTCAGGAGGAAGGAGTTCATTTTCTTAACAGCATGGAACTGGAAAACGTGGAGATCACAAAACCTTTGGTCGAGATAGGCTTGGGAATCAGCATCATTCCATATCCGGCGGTGGTCAAAAACGGTGAAAAATCGTCTTTGTGCTACCGGCGTATTCAGGGAAGGAGGATCTACCGGGAACTGGGTTGGGTCTCTTTGAAGAGTGATTACACCGTGAGGGCATTGAAACAACT
>JAUXKG010000435.1 GCA_030624355.1 Acidobacteriota bacterium | reverse complement strand
TTACCGCCACCACCTAAGCCCTGACTAACTCCTCTCCATTGGTCGCAGCTGATTTTTGCCACTCCAAAAAGTGTAGTGAATAGCGTAGTGAAAAGACCGGGGAAATCGAGGGAAAGTCAGGGAAAGCCAGGGAAAGCCTCAACCAGCTCAAAGCCTTTCCAGTCAAGGCTTTCCCTTTGTTTTCAGGCTATTAGAAAGACGGTCAAAAACTGAACCCCATTCAGGTACGCTACCAGACTGCGCCACGTCCCGACCTGGTCTGCTCCCGGCAAGATGAGCCGAGTCAACTCGGTTAGTGTAGCACGCCGCCCGGCGGCATTGAAGGCCGTCTTGGTTTCCTTCAGCGGCTCCCGGTTTCGCACCTTATATATCTCTATATTTCACCCCGGCTCCGCCCGTTCTCACCTTCAACCGTTCAACCAGCCTCTCTTCATTGACTTGGCAGGGGGATGAACCTAGCATTGGGCCCACCACGAAACAACCAGCCCGCTATGGAGGACCAAGCTATGAACCACTCTTCCCGATTGTCGAGACGAGAGCTTCTGATGGGAAGCAGCGCCGCCCTGGCCGGCCTGGCCCTTTTCGATCCGCCTCTCTTCTGCCGGCCCGCCAAGCCCCTGGCCGAAGGAGTGAAGACCATCCTCCTGAACGGACGAGTCCTGGATGGTCTGGGAGGCCAGATGGAGCGAGCCTCGGTCATCATAGAGGGAGAAAAAATCACCGGTGTTGCCAGCGACATCACCCCTTCCTCCGATGACAGGGTGATCGACTGCAGCGGCCTGACCGTCATGCCTGGAATGATCGATATGCATGTCCATCCGGCTCTTCCCAACATAAAGGCTCCAGCCGGATACTTCAGCCTGCAGTTCATGAGACATGCCCTCATCATGCTGGAGGCCGGGTTCACCACCATACGGTGCCTGGGATGCCCGCACAATGTGGACCTCGATGTGAAGCGGGCTGCCAGAGAGGGATTGATAACCCAGCCCCGCATCTTCGCCTCGGGACTGGGAATCGGCCCCACCAACACTCACCTCTACCGGCTGAACATCGGTATCGAGGTCAATGGAGTGGACGGCTTCAGAACCGCCGCCCGGGAGCTCATCAAAAAGAAGGTGGACCTGCTCAAGATCAGCGCCGATGCCATCACCTCCTACGCCACCCCCACGGTGGCGGAGATGAAGGCTGCAACCGATGTCTTTCACCTGGCGGGGAAGAAGGTGGCGGTACACGCGGGTTCGCCGTTGGGAATCAGCAATGCCGTTGAAGCGGGGGCCGACACCATCGAGCACGGATTCCGTCTGGTTGACGAGCCCCGCCTGGCGGATTCCATGGCGGAGCAGGGGGTCTACTTCGTTCCCACGCTCTACATCCACGAACACTGGGATACCGGTTCCGATACCCGCTACAGCAAGGAAATATTGGACAAGGTCAGGGCCGTTCAAGAAGTTCATCCCGAGAGCTTCCGGGTGGCCCTTAGGGCCGGTGTCAAGATCGCCATGGGCAGCGACGAGGGAGGGGTGCCCGGAAGCCCGGTCGGAGAGGGAGCCTACGAACTGGAACTGATGGTGAGGTATGGCATGAAGGAAATGGACGCCATCGTGTCCACCAACAGCGGCGCCGCCGATGCTCTGGGAGCGGGAGATCAGCTGGGATCGGTGAAAAGCGGCATGCTGGCCGACCTGATCGTGGTCGATGGAGATCCCATCCAGGACATCAAGGTTCTCGCCAACAAGGATCGAATCAAGAAGGTGTTCTCCAACGGGATCCTGGTGAAAGAAAGAGCCTAAGCGGGACCGTCACAGAACCGGCCTGCTCTGCCTTCCTTTCTCGATAAGCTACTCAAAGTCGCAGGACCACTCAATGGCGATGCCCCGTTTCACGCTGACCGCCGCCGGGCAACCGTTCTCATGTATCGCAAGAGCTCGTTCGGCTGTTTCACGCTGCTCCTGAGGAACGTCTTTCAGATGATATCGGACCCGGATCTGTGTGATGACAGGCTTTTTGTCCACCTCCTCAATGTCTCCTTCAACATCGGCGTAGAGCTCTCCCGAAGTGGCTGAGATTCCGCGTGCTTCCAGCACGCCCGCTAGGGTTCCCGTCAGTCAGCCCCCCACGCCGGCGACAATGTAATCGAGCGTGGCCGGATATTCCACCTCCGGTTCCAGACCATAAAACTCCTTGATGCCCCCATGCACTCCGAAGTACACCGGTTCCTCAAAGTGCTCGATGAAGGCGCGGCGAACAGGCCTCTTGTCCTGATAGATTTTAATCTTTGAAGTATGAATCACTCTACCCATTGAAACGTTCCTCCTTGATGAGTGTTTTCAGTTTGGAAGCTGTCTGTTTCAAGCTTCAGGTTCCAGCCAAACAGACATCAGCATACCAGTTCCTACTGCAAACCATGAAGCGTTGTCTTGACACTCTGGAGGCGCCTTTCTATGATGAAGTCCAAGAAAATATTTCCGAAATTTCCAATCCGCGAAGGACTGAAATTGATTAAGGCGGACTTAGCTCAAATTGTTCACGAAACACACGGCGGAATTTCCTACAAGGAAGCCCAGCGGTTGGTGGAATGTATTATCGATACCATGAAAGACAGCCTCGTTCGTGGTCAAAACGTCAAGTTGACCGGCTTTGGTTCCCTCAATGTGATCCAGCGAAAGGGAAGACTGGGACGCAACCCCCAAACGAGTGAACGAATGGCACTGGCGCCCAGTCGATATGTCACTTTCAAACCCTCGCGTCTATTGAAGTTTTAGTGGATCCGGATGGTAGCACCAGGGAAAAAACTCTTCTACAAAATTGGCGACATCTGCAAGATCTGCGAAATTCAGCCTCACGTCTTGCGTTACTGGGAGACGGAATTTACGGCCCTGTCCCCTACTAAGAACAGAGCCGGCCAAC